>OMVQ01000105.1 GCA_900314555.1 uncultured Eubacteriales bacterium
AGATGTCCGTCTATGACACACACTTTCATAATTCCTTTATCTAGTGCAAGTAAATGCCGTCATCTGCAAAGTCTATTACGGTGCAGTAAATCAAACGCGCTTCGCTTGAACGGTGATTTACTGCACCGACTTTTGCATCTGACGGCATATAACTTGCACACGATACGTCATAAATCAAGTGTGTGGCATAGGCGGACACATCGGTTTAAGTGTATGGCATTGAATGAACTCAAATAATCAAAAGAGCCGAAAAAAGATATCTACAAATTAGCAATTCTTACAAAAGTTTTGATATTTATATAAGCAAATACACTTTAACAGATGAATATATACTAGAATATGTATGTGCGAAATTTTAGTTATATATTCTTTTTATTTCTGTTCACCATATTTCTTAATCTGTTCAGCTATAAGTTCGCTATCCTCGAAATAATTAATCTTCATTGAATTCTTAACATCTGTTAATGTATTAGCAGCTACCTGTTCTGCTTTCTCACTGCCTTTCTTAAGAACATCATATACATATGCAATATCTTTCTGATATTCTTCTCTTCTCTTTCTGATTGGCTCTAATTCTGTCTGGATAACATTATTGAGGAATTTCTTAACTTTTACGTCACCTAATCCACCACGTTTATAATGTTCCTTAAGTTCATCAAGGCATGAATAATCAGGTAAGAATTCTTCAAAATGTTCTTTCTTACTAAATGCATCTAAGTAAGTAAACACAGTATTTCCCTCTATTTTACCAGGATCTTCTATTCTTATATGGTCTGGGTCTGTATACATACTCATTACTTTCTTCTTGATTTCTGCAGGGTCTTCTGAAAGATATATACAGTTTCCTAATGATTTACTCATCTTAGCTTTACCGTCTATGCCAGGAAGTCTTAAGCACGCTTTGTTATCAGGCAATAAGATTTCAGGCTCAACAAGTGTTTCACCATATACTGAATTGAATTTACGGACAATTTCCTTAGTCTGCTCAAGCATAGGAAGCTGATCCTCTCCAACTGGTACTGTTGTAGCCTTAAATGCTGTGATATCTGCTGCCTGACTTATCGGATATGTAAAGAAACCAACCGGTATACTTGCCTCAAAATTTCTCATCTGAATCTCTGATTTAACAGTAGGATTACGCTGTAATCTTGATACTGTAACAAGGTTCATATAATAAAACGATAACTCTGTAAGTTCAGGAACCTGTGACTGGATAAATAAAGTAGATTTCTCCGGATCAAGTCCACATGCAAGATAATCTAATGCAACCTCTATTATATTTTGTCTTACCTTCTCAGGATTGTCCGCATTATCAGTAAGTGCCTGCGCATCTGCTATCATAATAAATACTTCATCATAATTTCCTGAATTCTGTAATTCAACTCTTCTCTTTAATGAACCGACATAATGACCTACGTGTAATTTACCTGTTGGTCTGTCTCCTGTCAGAATAATTTTACTCATACTAATCTCCATTCCGCAGGCATTTATGCCGAAGGAATCGTGGGCTGAATATCTTATTCAGTCCTGCGCTAAAAGATAAATGTAGTGCCTGCGCTACATTTATCTATGTGAAAAATAATCGCATCAGCATTATTTTTCACATTAATCTCCATTCCGCAATTATATATTTTATATAATTTTCAGTATTTTCATATGTAATTAATAATATAATATGCACTAAAATATGTCAACATTGATTAAACCCGTCTTGAAATTAAATTGCATATGCAGTTATTCCCAAAGCTGACTTCATAAAACTTTTTCTCTATTTTTGTAAATTACTCTAAAATCTTATCAATAAGCAGCTTGCTTACATCAAATTCATCTGTAAATACTTCTATATTTCTCTTAAACAACCCTGATTTTACATATGTTTTATCATATAAAGAATAATCATTAGTTGAATAAATAACAAGTTTTTTGCCACTTTCATCTGTACCCGCCATAATATATTTATCCTCATCAGAATTTATATATATCTTTCCCCCTTCATCTATGAAAGTCCTACACATAAATTCATTCTGTTCTCTTGATAAAACTATTCTTGCATTTTCTAAGTTTCTGTAGTTGTTATCAATTTCATACACTTTATCACTATCATTACATTCAATATAAGAATTATATACATAATCATTATTTAATTCAGTATATTTTTTATTATAAATAATGTCTGTAAATTCAAAATGACTATAATAATCATATAGACTTTCTTCTGCCGGAATCAGAAAAGCTCCTGCATATCCTTCATTATGCATAACCTCATCAGCCTTCCATATAAGCCTTGACATTATTCCCTTACCTCGATACTCCTTATCGGTTGCAAGTGCATAAAGATACATTATTTTATAATATTCACCCTCATATTTAAGACAATAATCTATCATATAAAGTGCCGATACTATTTTCCCATTTTCCTTATATACAATTACATTATCCGGACCATAGAATTTATCAAAGAATGAATTAACGTATTCCTTAGTATCTCCAAATGTATCAATCCATAACTTCTTAAGTTCATCAACCTGATTACTTTTTTCGCTTAACTTATTACTTTGCATCTTTGAACGTCACCAAACCCTTTTGAACCATAAATTCCGGAAGATAGGATTCTTTTGCTTTTCTAAGTCCATCAAGTCCCATATCTTCTTCACGGTTTACATATTTATAATCCATTAATTCATTAATAATAAATTGCTGATTTATCATCGGATATGCTCCCGGTATATCTGCAAATGCTTTTTCAAAATTAATATCAAACATTTCATCATTTATTGCTCCACCAAGAGTCACTGCCACAACTCTGTCGTTTGCGCGTATAAGTCCACCAATAAGTCCTAATTTTTCTCTATTCTTAATACTGTTAATCATTATACAGATTTCATCTGCCTTCGACTCATCATCCGCACAAACATTTTTTACACACCATTCTTTTACCATATCGATACACTCATCAGCATTATCATCTGACATCTTCTCGTAACACCAGTTATCATAGGTTTTCTTGAATTTATTAATGTGATTTTTCTTGCCATGATACTTTTTACCTGATAATTCAGCCATGTCTTTTATATTGTATACATAGTCAGCTCCATCTCTCTGATAATTCACCTTGAATTGTCCCGGGTATATTCTATCTATAATTGCAAAAATTTCAGGTTCAACATCTCCAATTGCAAGCTCAATATCATTATCTTCGGTATATTTAATTAGATTTTCAATACCTTTCCCTATACCAGACATTACAAATGGAACACCAAAAAATATCATTCCATCTATATTATATTTTATATATAAATCACTATCATCAAATGCTATCTCTGTGTTATATTCATCTACCCACATAATAATGTTAGTAGGTGTATAATCGCATGCATTATGCTTTACATATTTCAATGCACGCATGATATTATCTATATCATCTAATGTTGGTTTTCTAAAATTCAATTTACTCATAATTCCTCACTTACTTCACACTATAAATATTCTCTAAAATACATGTCTTGTAAAAAGTTTTACAAATATAATTATATTGTATTCCTACAAATATTTACCAAATAAATTAGGTATGCGTAAATTTACACATACCTAATAATTTCACACTTATAATACCTTTGATAAAAATTCCTTTAATCTTGGGTTCTTTGGATTATCAAAAAATTCTTTAGGCTCATTTTCTTCCATAATGATACCCTCGTCAATAAATAATACACGATTTGCTACTTCTCTTGCAAATCCCATCTCATGCGTTACAATAACCATTGTCATGCCATCATCTGCTAAATCCTTCATAACCTGGAGAACTTCTCCAACCATTTCAGGATCAAGTGCTGATGTAGGTTCATCGAAAAGCATAACGTCAGGTTCCATACATAAAGCACGTACAATTGCTATTCTCTGTTTCTGCCCACCGGAAAGTTGTGATGGATATGAATTAGCTCTATCATCTAATCCAACTTTCTTCAGTAATTCCATTGCTTTAGCTTCAGCCTCTTCTTTTGACTTCTTTAAAAGCTTCATGGGAGCTATTGTCATATTCTTTAGAATCGTCATATGTGGAAATAGATTAAATTGCTGGAAAACCATTCCCATCTTCTGTCTATGAACGTTTATATTAACCTTTGGATCTGTAATATCCGTTCCCTCGAAACATATTGTTCCGTCAGTAGGTTCTTCTAACAGATTAAGTGTTCTTAAGAATGTAGATTTGCCTGAACCCGATGGTCCGATTACTACTACTACATCACCTTTTTTGATTTCTGTACTAATTCCCTTTAATACATCTACTTTTCCAAAACTCTTCTTAAGGTTGTCAACTTTTATTAATACATTCTCATTAGTGGTCACTATTACGCAACCTCCTTTCAAGTTTTGATACAAGTGCTGTAAGTATCATAACAATAATAAGATAAATAATTGCTACTGCAATAAGCGGATATAAAGCTTCAAACGTACGGCTTCTGATAAAATCTCCACCTTTTGTCAAATCCTGTATTCCAATGTATCCTGCTACGGAAGTTTCTTTCAATAATACGATAAACTCATTAGATAAAGCAGGCAAAACATTCTTAAATGCCTGTGGAAGAACTATAAATACCATTGTCTGGATATAGTTAAAACCAAGGCTTCTTCCTGCCTCAAACTGGCCATTATCTATTGACATAATACCTGAACGTACAATCTCTGCCACATATGCACCTGAGTTGATACCAAATGCCATTATGGCTACAAATGTCTTACTTGTGTCAGGTGCCGTAAAAATACAGTAGAATGAAATAAGTAACTGTACTAATACAGGTGTTCCTCTGATTACTGTCAGATACACTTTACATATAAAATTAAGTAATCCAATTATAAATCTCGAAAAACCCTTTTTCTTAGAATGGTTCTTATCATGTGTAGAACGTATAATTGCCACAATAAAACCTATCAATATACCGATAATTACAGCACATACCGCAATAATAAGCGTTTCTTTCAAACCATCTAAAAGGTATCTGTATCTATGGTCATCTATAAAGTTTTGAGTAAATTTTCTTTTGAATTCAGCCATTTTTATCAAATCCTATTTCTTTCTAATCATTATTTTTTTCTAACGATAATAACCTGTTTTGCCTTTGTATAACTCTGTGTAAAGTCAATATTCTGAAGTCTGTCTTCTGTAACTGTAATTCCTGCAAGACCGATATCATCTTTGCCTGTTGAAACTGCTGTAATAATTGAATCGAACTCGATATTATCAACAACTAATTCCATACCAAGTTTATCTGCAATTGCCTGTGCTATATCCACATCAATACCAACAACTTTTCCATCTTCCACATATTCATATGGTGGGAATTCTGCGTTAGTTGCCATTCTTAATTTACCATTATTTCTTTCAATACCATCAGCTGATTTATATGGTTTTGTACCTGCTTCTTCTCCGATATAGTTGCTAACTATTTCGTCTAATTCGCCATCACCTATTAATTCATTTAAAACGCCATCTATTTCATCTTTTAATTTATCATTACCTTTTGCGACGCAAATTGCATATTCTTCTTCTTCAAATGGCTCTTCTAATATCTTTAAGTCACTATTTTTCTCAACAAAAACCTTAGCTGGCTGCTCATCAATGATTACACAGTCAATTTTACCCTGTTTAAGAGCCTGTACTGCATCTGTACCTTTGTTATATCTTTCCATTTTAACATCTTTGATATCTGAAGCATAGATATCACCTGTTGTTCCTAACTGAACACCTATTTTCTTACCTTCCAAATCATCAATGCCGTTAACTTTGTTTGCAGGAATACTACTGCTTCCACATGCACATAATGAAAGTGTAGCTGCTGCTAATAATACTGCTAATTTCTTTTTCATAATTGTAATCTGCTCTCTGCCCTGACCAAAAACTTCAGAATATAATTTATATTCATTATTAATAAGAATAATGCTATCAGGCAGTGCATCTCCTTCTTCATTTTTTTTGCACTATTCACTTAAAATCCTTGAATAGTGTATCTCAAAATCTTAAAAAAAGCAAGTTAATATAAATTCTTTTTCTTACATATAAATATTGTACCAAAATACGATACCGCTGCCATTATAAATGCAAAGAATAAAGCAACTATATTATGTCCACTAATAATATGGAAGATTTTGTAAGTAAGTGCTGTAACAACGCCCATAAATACCGAACATACCATTGGTATAAGGAATGTTTTAATATATTCCTGCGTATAACCGACATATTTATTAAGTGATACCAGATTAAGTACAAGTACTACAATCGGAAATGTAGCATTACCTATTACAATTGCATATATTCCAAGATTAGTAAACTTAAGCAGACCAAATACCAGCACAATATGAACTATAAGAGAGATACAAGAGTGAATTACAGGTATATTCATCTTATCAATGCCCTGAAGTGCTGAACTTGTAACCGTTGAAATAGTATAAAATACAACTGCAATAGCACCAATCTTTAGCATCATTCCACCCTGGTCACTGTCATATCTTGAAAATAATAATTGAACCATTGGTTTACCAAGAACTACAAGACCAACGAATGATGGCATCGCAATGAACATATTTGCACCAATTGTTGCAGAAATCTTTTCACGTATTGTAGAATATTCCTGTTTCTCTTTTGATGCAACAATACTAGGAAGTAATGACGCTGACATCGCTGAAGCTACTCCCATTACTACACCTGTAAGTATTACATAACTTGAATTAAAGTTACCGATACTTGTCTTAATCTCTGACGAAGTCATACCTGCACTGGTCATCAATTTTCCATATAACACATCATCTATTAATGCACTTATCTGATAAAATGTCTGTCCGATAATTATAGGAATCATTGTAAATATAATATCTTTGTATATATTCTTATATGGTTCATCCACACTATAGATATCACGTTTAACTCTTCTTGTAAATGTAGGATAGTATACAATAAATAAAATCAATAAGAATGTAAGCCCAAAGAACGCACCAAAGGCTGTACCCATAGTACCGCCTGCCGCACCATAACCATCAACCTTTGCTGAACCTTTATATGCTCTTACTAAAAATGCTCCTGCCGCTATACTTACAACCGCATTAACTATCTGTTCAATAAGCTGTGAAATGGCAGTTGGAATTGTAGTTCCCTGCCCCTGATAGAAACCTCTGAACACACCTAATACTGAAACTATAAATATTGTAGGTGCAAGTACCCTTAGAGGAAGTGCTATTCCTGAATATGCAGAATAGAAATGTTTTTCAATAAAGTCTGCACCAAAATACAGAATAAGTGCTGCCGTACCACCAGTACATACAGATACTGTTACTGATGAAATGAATATCTTTCTTGCATCTCTGTATCTGTGGTTAGCCAGACGTCCCGAAATCAATTTAGAAACAGCCATAGGCAAACCATATGATGACAGAACTAACATTATATTATATACGTTAAATGCTGCTCCATATATACCGTTTGCCTCTGCTCCTATTATATTTACCATGGGAATTCTGTATACAAGACCAATTATTCTTACGAATATTCCTGCCATTGCAAGAATTCCACCATGCATAATTATATTTTTAATACTTTTCTTCTGATTCATATTTCCACACCAATCTATTCATATTTATTTTTTTACACGAAACGACAGGCATATTATATTACAATTTATAATTTTAATCTATATAAAAAAGTAAAATTTTTGTTAACTATTGAATATTCTCAATAAAATATCCGTATCTATATAACAGCTTCTTTCATTGATTTTACATAATCACGAAGATGTGAAGCTGCATCTTCACCATATTCTGCAATAATTTTTACGATTGCACTTCCGACAATTACGCCATCTGCAAATTCTGAGAAATGTTTAGCCTGTTCTGGTGTGCTTATACCAAATCCAATCGCTGCCGGTGTATTTGTACTTTCTTTAATTACTTTTACAATTGACTCAAGGTCTGTCTTAATCTCTGAACGTACGCCTGTTACACCCATTGAGGATACTACATATACAAAACCTGTTGCTTCTTTAGCTATCATCTCTATACGTTTAGCTGATGTAGGAGCAATCATAGATATAACGTCTATATTATGTGCTTTTGCAAAAGGAAGTATCTCTCCTTTCTCTTCGTATGGCATATCAGGAATAATTAATCCGTCAACTCCACATTCATTACATCTCTTCATAAATGCCTCATATCCATAATGAAATACAGGGTTTAAGTATGTAAGAAATACAAGTGGAACATCTGTCTTAGTTCTTATCTTCTTAACTGTTTCAAATACTTTTTCTACAGTACAGCCCGCACTAAGCGCTCTTATATTAGCTTCCTGTATTACTGATCCCTCGGCTATCGGATCAGAAAAAGGTATGCCTATCTCTATTAGGTCTGCTCCTGCATTTGCCATTTCTAATACAAATTCTTCTGTTTTATCAAGACTTGGATCTCCTGCTGTAAGAAATCCTATGAATGCTTTACCATTCTTGAATGCATTTTCTATTCTACTCATGTAAGTCCACTCCTCTATATCTTGCTATTGCCGCAACGTCTTTATCTCCACGTCCTGACAGGCATATTATTATTATTTCATCTTTCTTCATTGTTGGTGCTAATTTAATAACCTCTGCAACTGCGTGAGCGCTTTCAATCGCACATATAATTCCCTCTGTTCTTGCAATATATTCAAATGCATTTACTGCTTCATCATCAGTAATACTTACATATTTTGCTCTTCCAACAGAATTAAGATATGCATGCTCAGGTCCTATTCCAGGATAATCAAGTCCTGCTGATATCGAATACACAGGTGCAATCTGTCCCTCGTCATTCTGACAAAATAACGATTTCATACCATGAAATACACCAAGGCTTCCCTTTGCAATAGTTGCAGCATGTTTATCAGTATCAATTCCTCGTCCTGCTGCTTCACAGCCTATAAGTTTTACATTCTCATCATTAATGAAATTATAGAACATTCCCATTGCATTGCTTCCGCCGCCGACACAAGCTACTACTGCATCAGGTAAACGTCCCTCTTTCTCTAATATCTGCTCTCTTGCTTCCTTACTTATTACACTCTGGAAGTCTCTTACTATCATAGGAAATGGATGTGGTCCCATAACTGAACCTAAAACATACTGTGTATCGTCAACTCGTCTTGTCCATTCCTTAAATGCTTCATTAACTGCATCTTTAAGTGTCATTGTACCACTTGTAACTGCGTGTACTTTCGCACCTAATAATTCCATACGGTATACATTAAGTGCCTGACGTTCAGTATCTTCCTTTCCCATAAATATTTCACATTCCATTCCAAGAAGTGCTGCTGCGGTAGCTGTTGCCACACCATGCTGACCTGCTCCTGTTTCAGCTATAACTCTTGTCTTACCCATCTTCTTAGCCATAAGAACCTGGCCTAACACGTTATTAATCTTATGAGAACCCGTATGATTCAGGTCTTCACGTTTAATATATATTTTAGCACCACCTAAATCTTTAGTCATCTTCTCGGCATAATATAAAAGTGATGGTCTGCCTGCATATTCTTTTAATAATGTATTCAATTCATCATTAAATTCTTTGTCATTTTTATAAAAAGCATATGCTTCATCTAATTTCTTTATCTCATTCATCAGAGTTTCCGGTATATATTGTCCACCGAAATCTCCAAATCGTCCATTTTTCAAATAACTGTTTTCCATTATTATGTATCCTTTCCGTCATTTTGGTTTAGTATTTAATATTTTATGCTTTAAATTCTCTTACAGTTCTTATGACATTTTTAATTTTATCATAATCCTTAAAACCATCTGTTTCAACACCACTACTAAGATCTATCGCATATGGCTGTAACTTAAGTGCGGCTTCTAAATTACTTTCATTAATTCCACCTGCCAAGAAATATGGTCTTTCTATATTATTAACATAACACCAGTCAAAGCTTTCACCTGTTCCGCCATTACCATTATCAAGTAATATATAATCTGCATCTGATTCATTAGCCATCTTGATATCTTCATATGAATTAATCTTAAATGCCTGGATAATCTTAGCATCAGTCTTGTATCTAAGACTTTTAATATATGTTTCATCTTCACTTCCATGAAGCTGAACAATATCTATTATACTATTATTTGCTATATCCGCAACCTTATTAATGTCTTCATTTACAAATACGCCGACGGCACGTATATTCTCATTAAGCATTTCTCTTAATTCTTCGGCTTTTCTTACATCAATCTGTCGTCTGCTCTTTGCAAATACAAAACCAATATAGTCAGGCATTAATTCATTAACATAATCAATATCGCATTTTCTTGATAAACCACATATCTTAATCTTAGACATATATTTCTCCATTCTTAAATATATTAAACTACTTCAGATTTTAAATCTTTAATCATTGCTACCTTATCATCGCATTTCATTAATGTCTCTCCTATTAACACAGCATTAACTTCATTTTCGACAAGTCTCTTTATATCTTTAGAATTCTTAATTCCACTTTCTGATACAAAGATAATATCTTTATCAACTGACTTTCGCAGATTAATGCTGTTATTAATATCCACAGTAAAATCTTTAAGATTCCTGTTATTCACGCCTATGATTCTTGCTCCACATCTTATGGCCTTTTGTATTTCTTCTTCGTCATGTGCTTCAACAAGTACCGACATTCCTAAGTCATCTGCAATTTTAAAATATCTCTTTAATGTCTCTTCATCTAATATTGCACATATAAGTAATATTGCACTTGCTCTTATTACCTTCGCTTCATATATCTGAATTTCGTCTATTATAAAATCTTTTCTTAACAATGGAATATCCACATTTTCACTGATTTCTTTAAGATAATCCACGCTTCCTTTAAAGTAATCCGGCTCCGTAAGCACAGAAATTGCATTTGCACCTGAAGCTTCATATTCTTTTGCTATTTCTACATATGGAAAATCTTTTGCTATAATGCCTTTTGATGGAGATGCCTTTTTCACTTCGCATATAAATGCAATTGGTTTTGTCTTAAGTGCTTTTTCGAATCTATATTTATCCTTATCATTCTTTGCAAGTTCTATTGCATCTTCCTTGATTTTATTAACATTTTCATTCTCATAGATTTTCTTAACACGAATCTTCGTGCTTTCAACTATCTTGTCTAATATCATTTTAGTTCAATCCTTTTTCATTATACATATTTATGTATTTTACTTTATATATTCTCTACATATTTGTATATGCTTTTCTTTATGTATTTTTCGCATATTTATATATTTTTTAATATATGTTTCTATAAATTTGAGAGTTTAACAAATTCTTCTAACTGTTTTAATGCCTTTCCACTTTCTAATGTTTCTCTTGCAATTTCTATACCCTCGCTTATGCTAACATCAGGTTTTGCAATATGTATGGCAGCTCCGGCATTGATAAGTACGGCATCTGTCTTTGGTCCTTTTGCACCTTTTAAAATATCTAATGCATATGCTGCATTTTCCTGTGGTGTTCCACCCTCAATATCTTTCTTATCGCATCTTGTGAAGCCATAATCTTCAGGATTAATCACATATGATGTATACTTTCCATCTCTCACTTCACATACAGTTGTAGGTGCGCTCATTGAAATCTCATCAATCTTATCCTGACCGTAGACTACCATCGCATTATTTACACCAAGATTAAATAATACTTTGGCAAGTGGCTCTACAAGTTCTTCATCATATACACCAAGTAACTGCATATTTGCACCTGCAGGATTAGTCAAAGGTCCTAAGATATTAAATATTGTTCTAATGCCTAATTCTTTTCTTACGGGACCTACATATTTCATAGATGCATGGTAACTCTGGGCAAATAAGAAGCAAATTCCTATCTTATCAAGTATTTCTGCACTTTTTTCAGGTGGAATAGCAATATTTACTCCTAAAGCTTCTAATACATCTGCAGTACCACATTTGCTTGAAGCTGCTCTGTTACCATGTTTAGCAACTTTAACACCTGCTGCTGATACAATAATTGATGCAATTGTTGATATATTAATTGAGTTAGAACCGTCTCCACCTGTTCCGACGATTTCAAGTACGTCCTGATGATCTAAGAGTTTTACACTATGCGCTCTCATACCTTTAGCACTACCTGTTATCTCTTCAATTGTTTCACCTTTCATACTCATTGCTGTAAGAAATGAACTAATCTGAACATCAGTAGCTTTTCCACTCATTATTTCGTCCATTACTTCCATTGCCATATCATATCCGATATCCTCTTTTTTTGCTAATTTTAATATTGCTTCTTTAATCATAATTAACCTCTTTTCCATATGTCTTGCATATTTATAAAATATCTTCGCATATTATATTTTTTATATTTTTATATTTTTATATTTCCTATATATTTTTCTTCTTTATGTTCATTAGTCCCCTAAGAGACTTTTAGTATCTGAAACTTGATTATAATATTTTCATATTAAATATTTAAGAAATTCTCAATTATTGTTCTTCCGTCTGGTGTTAATATTGATTCCGGATGAAACTGTACACCATATATATCATATTTCTTATGTTCTACCGCCATAATCTCATCATCATCTGTCACTGCCGTAATCTTTAACTCATCACTTAATGACTCTTTATCTGCTGCAAGCGAATGATATCTGGCTACTTTTATTTTATTACCAAGTCCTTTGAATATCTTTGACTCATTATCTAATGTAATCTCTGATTGCTTACCATGCATTAGCTGTTTAGCATATGTGATTTTCGTTCCAAAGGCTTCACAGATTGACTGATGTCCTAAACATACACCAAGAATCTTATACTTGCTGCCAAGTTCTTTTATAACATCTATACATACACTTGCTTCTGATGGACGTCCGGGACCCGGCGAAATAATAATTGCTTCCGGTTTTAATTCATCTATTTCTTTGACACTTAGTTCATCATTTCTGATAACTTTAATGTCACTATTTATTTCACCAATTAACTGAACCAGATTATATGAAAAGCTATCATAATTATCAATCAATAAAATCATTTGTATTTTCCTCCGTTTCTTAAATATTTTCTGCTATTTCAAGTGCTGTTAATACTGCTTTTGCTTTATTAATACATTCCTTAAATTCATTTTCAGGAACGCTGTCTGCCACTATTCCTGCACCTGACCTTATGAATACTTTGCCATTTTTCTTAAATGCAAGTCTGATTGCTATACATGTGTCCATATTTCCCGAGAAATCAAGGTATCCGATTGCACCACCATATACACCTCTCTTGTTATTCTCAAGTTTATTTATTATCTTGCAAGCTCTGATTTTAGGTGCTCCAGACAATGTTCCTGCCGGTAATACTGCTTCAATCGCATCTACTGCATCCTTATCATCTCTTATCTTTCCATATACTGTCGAACCGATATGCATTACGTGCGAATATCTCTGTATCTCCATATATTTTTCAACTTTGACACTTCCATATTTACAAATCTTTCCTAAATCATTTCTTCCTAAATCTACTAACATATTGTGTTCTGACAATTCTTTCTCATCTGCAAGAAGTTCTTTTTCTAATTTCTTATCTTCTTCATCATCTTTTCCTCTTGGTCTTGTTCCCGCTAACGGAAATGTTCTGACTTCACCATTTGTAACTTTAACAAGTGTTTCTGGTGAAGCACCTGCCATTTCTATATCACCGCTTGAGAAATAGAACATATATGGTGATGGATTAAGTGTTCTAAGGGTTCTATATGTATCAAAAAGACTTCCCTCATAGTCCGCTTCGATTCTGTTAGATAAGACTAATTGGAATATATTTCCCTCTTTTATATGATTCTTTGTAATCTCAACCTTTTTCTTATATTCATCTTCTTCAAACAGATATCTGTAATCTGAAGTCTTTCTTCCTTTAGGTATCTCTTTAGCCTTATAATTTGTAATAAGGTCAATCATTTTCTCTAGTTCCTTAATAGCTTTATCATAATCATTTTCGATATTTTCTAATTTAACATTCTGTATAAGTATTATCTTCTGTCTGAAATGGTCAAACGCTATTACTTTATCAAACAACATTAAATCTACATCTTTAAAATGTTCTTCGTCTTTAGCATCAAGATTTAATGACTGTTCTGCATATTTTATATAATCATATGAGAAATATCCTACAAGTCCGCCCGTAAATGTTGGAAGATAATCGTATTTCTTACTTTTATAGTCATTAAGTATTTCTCTGATGTATTGTCCCGGATTACTTGTAAGAACTTCTAATTCCTTTTCTCCTTTTATTACTAATCTTGAATTAGTACAGGTTATCTCCATCTTTGGTTCATAACCTAGGAATGTATATCTTCCCCAGTTTCTATTATCCTCTATACTCTCTAACATATAGCAATGACTGCTTACGCTCTTTAATATTTTCATAACCTCAATCGGTGTTTTTATATCTGATAAAATCTCTGTACTTATTGGTACAATCTTATATTCTTCTGACTTCTTTAATTCAATCGCTTCTTCAATTGATGGTAAAAATTTCATACAAAAAACCTCCATTTCTTTATGTCAGACATTCCAAAATGAAGGTTCTATATTATGTTTAATCATCTGTAAATTCATATGGTAATAAACTATATTCTATTCCGCTTTTATATCTTGTTATGTAATGTTTTCCTATCTAATAAAAAAGTCCCTGACAAAACATCTCTGTTCTGTCAAGGACGAATATACTTTCGCGGTACCACCTTGATTTACGATAAATCGTACACCTTATTCAGAATACTAACATATTCCTAGCAACTAACGTATGCAATACGTCATGAGATACTAAGTAAAATACTTTTCATCATGCCCTCTGTGGTCCATTTAATAATCTGCGTTTTGTCGATTCTCAGCATCACGACTCTCTGTAAATGCACAACTATTTTTATCTCCACATCAACGGTTTACATATTTATTTTTGTATATATTACCTCATATGCATTTATTTGTCAATACTTTTTCTATATACAACCTGATAGTTGTTGTCAATAAAAATTCAATATATCTTTACAATCACATACATTTTCTATATCTGACTCTATACTTCTATATAAAAAAGAACCTCTGTATAAACAGAGGTTCTTAATATATTTATTACTAAATAATTCTAAAAATTATTCCTTAACAGCTGCTGCACCAAGTCCAGTTGTCATTGCCTTCTGTGAAACGATGAAGAAAATAACAAATGGGATACAAATTACTAATGCGCCTGCTGCAAATAATGTGAACTGGTTTCTTGTACCATCGATAAAGCTGATAAGACCGATTGCAAGTGTATACTTTTCATTCTGTCCTAATACCATCTTAGGGAAGATCCAATCCATCCATGGTCCTGTGAAACTTGTAATTGCAAGGAAAATAATCATTGGTCTTGCAATTGGAAGAATTACTCTAAAGAAAATCTTTAAGTGGTTAGCACCATCAATTCTTGCCGCTTCATCAAGTGACTTAGGAATTGTATCAAGGTAACTCTTAACGAGCCATGTGTTATATGGAATATTACCTGCAACATATACAAGTACTAATCCCCATAACTGGTTGTATGCATGTATTCTGTTAATAATAACGAATATAGCTATCATACCTACGAATGATGGAAAAATCTGAAGGATTAACATAGCCATCATCATACCTTTTTTGAACATAAATTTGAATCTTGAGAATACATATGCAGCTAATGAACAACAGATAACTGTTAAGATTGCTGTACAAAGTGCAATGATAAATGTATTCTGGAACCAAAGTAAATAATTTGTCTCATTAAATAACTTTTCAAACTGCATTGTGCTAAATCCATCAGCAAATGGTATTGGATTACTGTTTGCTGCTGTTGCTTTTGGAGAAAATGCATTACTTATAACATAAACAATTGGATATAATACAACCAAGGAGCAGATTGTTAATATTACTATAACTAATGTCTTAAATACAGCCTGTTTTGTTTTGTTATTCATTATAATTCACCCTCCTTGTAAGACTTCGTATTTTTAAAGTTAAATATTGCAAATGGAGCTAATACAACGAATACGAGCATCGCAAGTACAGATGCATTACAATATTTCTGTTGATCCATAGTCAGTTTATATATCCACGTTACTAACAAGTCGGTAGCACCGGCACCAGTTACAGTAGAATCTCCAATCTTTGGATCACCACCTGTTAAGAAGTAGATAGCACCGAAGTTGTTGATATTATGTGTGAATGACATAATAACAAGTGGAACTGTTTGATATAAAACAAGTGGTAATGTAATACTCTTGAATATCTGGAACTTATTAGCTCCATCAATTGTAGCTGCTTCAAATACATCTGCTGAAATAGCTGTCATCTGACCTGTAATAAGAAGCATGAAGTATGGAACACCAACCCACATATTTATAAGAATACATACTACTTTAACTAACAATTTATCTGTTAACCAAGGAATGTTATTCTGAATAATATTCAAATCTCTTAATGTTGCATTAATCGCACCTGTTGTACCATTTAATAAGTTCTGCCATACCTTAAGTGTTAAAATTGAAGGAATAGCATATGGTAAAATTAAAATAGCTCTGAAAACTGGTGTTACTTTTAATTTAGCTTCATATAAGAATGTTGCTAATACCATACCACCAAAGTAACATGTAAATGTTGCTAAGAATCCCCAGATAACTGTCCATGCTGCAACACGTCCAAATGCTGAAGTCCAGCTTGAATCACCACCGAACATATTGAAGTAGTTCTTAAGTCCTACCCAGTTAACCGGTGCACCTGGTGTTAAGTGATCTGGCATTGACCAGTTTGTGAAACCAACTGTTATAGAGAATACAAGTGGTATAATAACAAAGAATACTACAAGTAATAATGATGGAGCTAATCCCAATAATGGGAAAGCTTTACCAACTGCGCCCTGCATTGATTCTTTATTACTCTTACATCTGCCATCAAGGCAATAATCTTCATATCCTGCTAAAGCACTTCTTACAGATACAACGTATGCTATAACGAATACTGCTATTACTGCTAAAGCCATAATACCATCTACTAATCTGAATGTAGCTGGTCTGATTTTTGGATACCATCTTGAGATTTCAATCATATCTTTAATCATCTGTACAAGCTTTGGTGATGCACATAACATAATCACTTCAAGGATTGCGAATAACACACCTTTTATGTACTGCTTAAGATAAAGTATATGACCTAATCCCATAAATATACAAGATGATACAAGTACGTTTTTTCTTGAAGAACCATCAGTCTTAAGTGATGCTCCCATTCAACTCACCTATCTTTCATATTCATGTAACTACTAGAGTCCTTTTTATATTATGCCAACCAGATTATCCGGTTGGCATATTTGACAACAATTTAATATTCTATATTTTATTATTTCTTTGTTGCTGACTTATCTGCTGTATCAAGTTCTGCCTGGATATCTGTTGTTTCACCATTCCAGATATTAGAATATGCTGAAGCAAATGCTGTCCAGAATAAACTTGCCTGTGCCATATTTGGCATTGGGTAAGAGTATGCAATCTGTTTGTTTAAGCCTTCCATATATGTTTTGATTTTTGCATCATCAATCATATCAAGTACATCATCTCTAGCTGGCATTGTGCTTGTAAGTTCACATCTTAATGCCTGCATTTCTTTAGTCATTAAGAATTCAGCAAATGCTGTTGCTTCTGCCTGATGTTTAGAATATGCTGAAACGAACATACATCTAACACCCATAAAGTTTGCAGGTGGGTTTGTAGAACCTGTCATAGCTGGGATTGAAGTGATACCGAAGTTAACACCACTTTCTTCAAATGTTCTGATATTCCAAGCACCTGAAACATTCATTACTAACTGACCTGCTGCGAAAAGTGAATCATTATGTTTGTAATCGATATCTCCGGTTTTCTGATTAATTGCTTTAGCTAAAGCTGTGAAGTCTGCCATCTGTGCAACTGACTCTTTTGAGTTCATGTATGTGTTCTTGATATCGTTACCATTCTCGCCATAAAGGTGAATTGTTGGTGTTGAAGTAAACATTACACTGTAGTATGCATTACCTGCATCAAATAAGAATGGCTGAATACCATCTTTCTTATCATAATTCTGAATGTATGTTACTAAATCAGACATTGTTGTAGGAATTTCTTCCTCTTTAATTAAATCTTTGTTGTAGAATAAAGCATATGTCTCAACTGATACAGGATAACCGTAAAGCTGTGATGTACCATCTGCTTTATTAAGTGTAGCACCTGCTAATGCTGATGCATTACATGAAGCAGCTACAATTTCTTTTTCTGAATCTGGAACTGGAGAAATAGAAGCACTTGCTACCATAACACCAGCATTGTTATGAGCTGTAGCGAAAAGGTCAGGACCATTTCCACCAGGACCATCTAATACGATTTTTGAGTTAGCATCTGTTGACTCAACGTTAACGTATTTGATTGTGATATTTGGATATAATTTTGTGAAGCACTGTCCTGCTGCTTCAATGAACTTATCTGGTCCAGCTGATGACTCCCAAACTGTAAGTTCAACTTTGTCACTTGTAAGCTGCTGATTTGTCTTGAAATCAATTGACTCTACATCAATACCTGAAACAGCATCTTTAACTTCCTTGTCCGCTTTTTTGCCACAACCAGTGAACATTGTTGTTGCCATTGCTACTACTAAGGCAACTGATAAAATTCTCTTTTTCATACCTTTTACCTTTCCGAACTATACGTTCTTTAAATTTTTGCTGCGAACAGTATCTTTTCGTTCATATAATAGTCCGTTCGCAGACTGTTACATAACTCCGGTGTAACTAACATTAGTAAAAATATACAATAGTTAAATGTTTCACCCAGCAAATTAAATGTCGTATAAAGCACAATTTCTAGTAAATATTCACAATAATTACTTAATATAATTAAGTGGTTTATTACTGAATAATAGTAAAAATGTGCAAAACCTGACACCACTTATTACTGTTCTTTGTAAGTATATCATCCAGTAATACTATTGTCAATATTATTAGTAAGAAAAAAGGACATTTTTTTGTGCATATTGCATAAAAACGTCCTATATTTTTCCTTTTATTATTTTGTATATTTTTTATATATCTGAATTTTAAAACGTCTGACATTTAACTTTCCTACATATATATCTATGCGAAGTTTAAGTTATCAATATATTTTAATTATACATTTAACTTAAGTTGTACCTCTTCTTCTGCCTCTTCCTTAAATTCTTCATCTTTTTCAGCATTTATTTCAGGCAGATCTTCTATAGAAGATACTCCGAACTGTCTAAGAAATTCTTCTGTTGTTCCGAATAATATTGGTCGTCCCGGTGCATCAAGTCGTCCGACTTCTCCTACAAGATTATATTCCACCAGTTTATTAACTGCATGGTCACATTTTACACCTCTGATTCTCTCTATTTCTGTTTTAGTAACCGGCTGCTTATATGCAATTATAGATAATGTCTCTAATAATACATCTGTAAGTACATTCTTCTTAGGTTGTGAAGCTACCTTGATAAGATATTCATACATCTCATTCTTAGTACACATCTGATATGAATTCTCAAGTTCACATATCTTAATTCCACGTTCTTCACTTTCATACTTGTCCATTAAATTATGTATTATCTTCCTGGTTGTCTTTACATCATGTCCGATAGCTGTAGCAATCTTTTCTATTTCCACTGAATCGCCCATTGTGAAAAGTATCGCTTCTATCGCAGCTTCTATCTTAGATATTTCCAATTAATTTCCCTCCTGAACTGTATTTTGTTGTGCATTTCCACTGACTGCTTCTATTTCTATATCATCAAATATATTATCCTGTTTTATATGAATCTTTCCTATTTTCATTAATTCTAAGACCGCAAGAAAAGTTACTATAACCTGCATCTTTGATTGTTGTCTGCCAAGAATCTGTCTGAAGCTGCAATGTCCGTTTCTGATAGCATATTCTTCTACATAAGACATCTTATCTTCTAAGCTTACTTCTTCTTTCTCTATTTTGCCGAATTTACTTCTTATAGGGTCAATCTTATTCTCTTGTCTGCGAAGTACTTCATTAAAAATAGCATTAAGCTTTCGCAATGTAATTCCGTCTAACAACTTATCTAAATCAACCGGTGGCTCATACTTTTTAACTTCATCAGGAACTGTCGGTTTCTTATACATACTTTTCTCTGCATCTAACTGTCTGTCCCTTAATTCATACGACATATACTTATATCTTTTGTATTCTAAGAGTTTTTCAACCAGTTCTGCTCTTGGATCTTCTTCCTCTTCTTCATTTTCAGGGTCTTTTGGAAGTAACATTTTAGCCTTTATATCTAAAAGAGTTGCAGCCATAACCAGAAACTCGCTCACAAGATTTAGATCCTGTTTATCCATATTCTGAACATATTCTATATATTGTGCAGTGATTTCAACAATAGGAATATCATATATATTTACTTTATTTTTATCTATTAAATGCAGTAAAAGGTCTAGCGGACCCTCGAATACCTGCAGCTTAAATTCTAAGTTCATATGTAAATTATCCTCGTCTTTCTGATTATGACATATATAATTATATATATTGTACATTATTTCTAAATGTTAAGCCGATAAATAAAACATACCTTTTATATATCAGTTAACTAAATCTTTAATGACACTTTTTTACATTATATATTTATACCACATTTTTTTCAAATAGTCCACATAACCTGCTTTTCTTACATTTTCCATGAGACATATATTTACTTCACCTATCATATTATCTCCCATATAATATTCAGTTTTACCTACAACACTCCCTGATTTAGCCGGTGCTTTAACCTTCTTTTCTAATTTTACTGCTTTTGTAATATTATTAATTGCCTCATCTTTACCGCAAATGTATACAAATTCTTTCTCCGTTTCTATTTTAGCCGTCTTTTTTACCCCACCTGAAATTTTAATCTCTTTATTAATTTCATCATTCTTATCCCTATACATTGACACTACAGAATAGCCATAATTTAATAATGTAATAGCTTCCGAGAAACGCACTTTGTAATCAGGTGCACCCATTATAACAGCTATTAATTTAATATTATCTTTGCAAGCTGTTGCACTAAGACAATATTTTGCAAGTGATGTACTTCCGGTTTTAAGACCTGTCGTCCATTCATATTGTTTCAACAGCTTATTCGTATTAGCAAGTGTAAATTCACTGCTTCCCTTATTAGTAACATGTGTGATATTTTCCATCCATATTTTAGAATAATTATGAATCTCAGGATATTTAGTAATAAGTTCCCTGCTCATTATAGCGACATCTCTTGCAGAGGTATGATGCTCCATAGAATCACAAAGTCCACAACAATCCTTAAATACAGTGTTCGTCATTCCTAACCCATTGGCTCTTTCATTCATCATTCTGACAAATTCCGTTTCACTTCCTGCTATGTACTCAGCCATACATACACTTGCATCATTTCCGGAGGCTACGACTATGCATTTTATAAGAGTTTCCACAGTCTGCTTTTCACCGGTCTCTAGAAACACCTGTGAACCACCCATTGATTTAGCATATTCACTCGTCGTTACTACATCATCATAATTTATTTTGCCCTCGTTAATCGCATCAAATATCAGTATCAGAGTCATTATCTTCGTTATACTCGCAGGTGATACGACCTCATCTGCGTTATTCTCATATAGAATTTTACCTGTGGTCGCTTCCATTAGAATCGCTGCTTTTGACTGAAGTCCTAAGTCTGTTGAAGTTTCTCCATCAACTGCAACTATTTCAGGCTGATTTGCCTCCACTTTCTGAATACACGCACCATTACATATCAATATAGCAAGTACAAGTAGTATGGCTACTATATTTTTTCTCAAAAAAAGTCCCCACTAACTAATATTTTTAATTAATTATATGGGGATTTTTCTTTTATATTCTACTTTTTATATTATTGACCATAATACAGACATTCTTTCGTCGAACCGACAACATAACCACTGTCTTTATCTACCTGACTTACTACAAAGGAATCAAGTGACTGTAATCCTGAATACTTAATTCTAAGTGTTGAGGTATCTATAAATTCTGTATCACGCTTATCGCCATTTACAAATACTTTACTAAACTTTGTGAAGTTCTTACCTTTTATCTCAACATATTCTGTATCACCATCTGTAACCGGCTCTATCTTAGTTATCTCTATTTCCTCTACTCCCATAGTCATATCTGTAGGACTATAAGGACTAACTCCGCTATATACTAACTGGTCGCCATAGAGAATATCATATTCTAGATTCTGTAAACCACTCAAATAGTCTTTGTATTCTTCATCATCTTCATCTTCGTCTAAATGCTGCTGATGATATCTGTTGATTACACCCGAATTCATACCTAATTCCTTCAAGAGTCTTGGTGCAAGCTGGAATGTTTCTAAATCTCTGTCATTTTTCTGTAAGCCAAAATTATTCCAGATAATATATTCAGTCTGGTAAAGCGAACCATTTGACAAATCTTTCTCCGAAAAACCAAGTCCAGGTAAATGGTCTCCATACATTACAAGTATGGTATCTTCACCACAATTAGATAATGCCTCTGTCAATTCCTTAATAAATTCATCCATTTCATGAATCTGGTTAGCATAATATTCAATTGCATTCTTTCTGCCTTCGTCATCAACACCTGATTCAACTTTAATTACCGGGTCTTCAATAACTTTTGAAGTAGGATAGCTTCCATGTCCCTGAACAGAAATAGTATATATATAATCCGGACCATCTGTACTCTTAAGTGTCTTAATAATTTCATCAGTAAGCACTTTATCTTTTGCCCAACCTTCAGGAGTATACTCTTCTACATTCATATATTCTATTGATGTGAAGGTATCGTATCCAAGGTGAGGAAATACCGATTTTCTTGTATAGAATGTTGCATCATTATTATGCATTGCATGAGTTGAATATCCATATTCTTTTAGATTAAATGCTGTACTTTCGCACGTAGCTGATTTAAGTACCGTCTTATATGGTATCTCGCCCGGTCCGAAATCATCAAGATTCATACTTGTCATTATCTCAAATTCGGTATTACATGTTCCGTATCCAACATTATATACATTTAAAAAACCTGAGGAATATTCTTTCTTCAACTGATTAAAATATGGTATCGGATCACTTGAGAACTTAATATCTGTTGCTTTATTAATATCAAAGAATGATTCAAGCTGTAAGAAGATTATATTAGGCTTCTTTTCTACCTCGTTAAGTTTAACTTCATTATCTTCCGCATTATTATCATTTGCATCGATTATCGAATCAATCTTGTCCTTAGAATAATCAGATGGTTTCTTAACACCTGAATTAAATAAACCTGCACCAAAGCAGTATACAAAACCATATTTATTATATCCAATCGTCAAATTAGGGAACTTCGTTACGAGTGCTCCTGTGTCAAGTGCAACATTTGTACTGAGAACACATACTATAAAGCCTATTCCTACGAGTACGATATTCTTCCAATAATTTATCTTATATGAAATCTTTGGTCCTTTTAAGAATAACATTACTATTACTAATACTAATAATATAAGACCAATCATTGTAAGACTTACTAAAAATGGTGTGAAATACTGGTCTACAATTGCCACTGCTGCATCAATAAGCTTAAGGTCATTTGCATTAAATGGTGTAACTCTTACCATTAAAAGAATTCTGTTAACAATTCCTGCAATAAGCCATATACTTGATACAAATGCAACATAAAAAACTCTTCTTCTGGTTAAAAGTCCTATTGATATAGAAACAAAAATAAACATCGTATTGCAGAAGAATACAAATGGGCTTGTAAACATAAATTTAAAGCCTTTTATTACAGAGCCTCTGTTTAAAATCTCTATAACAAGCTCTATCAATATAGGAAGTAATATAAAAATCAGAATATTATTTCTATATATTTTGTTTTTGAAAAAATCTTTTATCTTATTCATTTCTAATGCCTTTCCATCAACATATATTTTCGACAAATTAGTGATAGTTTAGCACAATTATTTTTTTG
This sequence comes from uncultured Eubacteriales bacterium, assembly GCA_900314555.1. GTDB lineage: Bacteria > Bacillota > Clostridia > Lachnospirales > Lachnospiraceae > Bovifimicola. The sequence goes on from OMVQ01000105.1 coordinate 24,040, forward strand.
TGTCCATATGTTCATAAACATTTCACATTTTCACACTATACACTCAGATATTTCTAATATTAATATTTCTTTGCACCATTTTTAGAAATAATCCATTTGACTAATGGCTGTTTCTTTACCGGTGTCTTTGAGAATTCATACGCTCTTTCAAACCTATCTTTAGCTGCCTTTAATTTCTCAATATCATTTGCATATATCGTAGCGACAGCATCACCTTTTTCTACTCTGTCACCAACCTTTTTCTTAAGTACGATACCGACTGATAAATCTATCTGACTGTCCTTAGTCTCCCTGCCTCCACCAAGAGTAAGTGAAACCATTCCAATCTCCTGGGTATTAATACTTTCCACAAAGCCTGACTCTTCTGCTATTATATCCATTATTATAGATGCCTTAGGCAACAGCCCCGTATTATTGACAACTTCTCCGTCTCCACCCTGCGCTTCTATAAATTCACGCATTTTATTAATAGCTCTTCCATCATCAATTGTCTGTTTTAGCATATTTATTCCGGTTTCTAAATCATCTGTCACATCAGCTGCAATAAGCATATGCGCACCTAATACTAAAGATAATTCAAGCAAATCAGCCGGGCCATTTCCATTAAGTGTATCGATTGCTTCTTTTACTTCAAGTGCATTACCGACAGAATTACCAAGCGGCTCATTCATATCAGAGACAATAGCAACCGTATTCTTTCCTGCACCATTGCCTATCTTAACCATTTCCCTTGCCAAATCTATAGCATCTTTTTCCTGCTTCATAAATGCCCCACTGCCCGTTTTGACATCAAGCACTATAGCATCTGCACCTGAAGCTAACTTTTTACTCATAATACTGCTGGCAATAAGTGAAAGATTATCTACGGTAGCCGTTACATCTCTTAATGCATAGAGTTTTTTATCAGCAGGTGCTAAATTAGCAGTCTGTCCCACAAGAGCAATCTTATATTTATTAACATTATCAATGAATTTCTGTTCCGGCAATACTGTTGAGAAACCCGGTATACTCTCTAATTTATCAATCGTTCCTCCTGTATGTCCTAAACCTCTTCCCGACATCTTAGCAACAGGAACGCCTAAGGCCGCTACCATCGGTCCAAGTACCAGAGAAGTCTTATCTCCTACTCCTCCCGTACTATGTTTATCCACTTTTGTTCCTTTTATCTCTGATAAATCTAATCTGTCGCCACTATTTGCCATAGCCATAGTAAGATTAAGTGTCTCTTCCTCATTCATTCCCGAAAAATATATTGCCATAAGCAATGCAGATATCTGATAATCCGGAATGTCCCCTTTTGTAAATCCATTTACGAAGAACTCTATCTCTTCTCTATTAAGTGCATATCCGTCTCTTTTTTTCATTATAATATCATATATTCTCATAGTAATCCTCGTTTCTGAGCAATTCATTGCGAAGATGCGATGAGAAATTCGCGCAGGCGATTTCTCATCTGCCATAAAGGCTATTTGCTTTCGCTCCGAAGCAAATAGCCTTGCGAAAGAATTGATGCATAAGCACAATTCTTTCACACTATCCTCGTTTCTGAGCAATCGTTAAATAATATCTTCCAAAAAGCTCTCTCCAATGCTTAATTTGTCTACATTCATTATCTGTGCAATTGTCTGTCCGACATCTGCAAATGTACCTCTTATTCCAAGATTAACATTTTGCTTTAATGATTTACCATATACTAACAAAGGGACATATTCTCTTGTATGGTCAGTTCCCTTAGTTGTAGGATCACAGCCATGGTCCGCATTAATAATCAGGATATCATCTTCTTTCATTTTATCCATCACGTCTGCCAGTCTTTCATCAAACTGTTCTAATCCGATTGCATATCCCTCATAATCATTTCTGTGTCCCCATTTCGAATCAAACTCAACAAGATTCGTAAATATAAGTCCACTATCTATTGTATCCATATAATCCAGGGTTTTATCCATTCCGTCCATATTATCTTTAGTATGAACCGCATCAGTAATACCCTCTTTTGCAAATATATCCTCGATTTTTCCAACTGCCGCAACATTCATTCCATTTTCTTTCATTTTAACAAGTAAATTATTCTTATCAGGTAATTTAGAAAAATCTCTTCTGTTTGCCGTTCTTGTAAATGGCTTCTCGCCTTCAAATGGTCTTGCTATTACTCTTGCTACTTCATCATTTCCTTTTAATATACTTCTTGCTGCCCTGCACATTTCATATAATTCTTCAGGAGAATATACACTTTCGTGACAGGCAATCTGAAATACACTATCTGCTGATGTATATACAATCGGTTTCTTAGTAGCTATATGCTCTTCTCCTAATTCTTTTATTATCTCTGTACCTGATGCCACCTTATTACCAAGAACGCCTGGTACACCGGTATCCTTTATAAATTCGTCAATAATATTCTTAGGAAAACCATCAGGATATGTCGGGAATTTCTTAGGCGAATATATTCCTACCATCTCCCAATGACCTACTGTAGTATCCTTACCATTTGACATCTCAGCCATCTTACCATAACAACCAATCGGATTATCACATTTATCAATACCGACAATTCCGTTAATATTGCCTAATCCTATTTTTACCATATTAGGCACTTTTAATCCATTATGCTTCTCTGACACATGACCTATTGTATTCGTTCCGATATCGTCAAACTTATATGCATCAGGTAACTCACCCATTCCAACACTATCAAGTATAATCCAAATAACTCTTTTAATCTGCATAACATCAACCTCTTTTCTTGCTTTTCACAACCTGCTTTATATCTCTAATAATATCATATTTTCATACTTTTTTCCAGTTACAAACATTTATTGATATAGGAAATCATTATTAGTTGCTTGTTTTTTTGACACATATATATTATAATATCATCTAAAAGTTTATATACAGATTAAGGAGGACAACATAATGAGTTTCGATTTTTTAAAGAAAATGCCAACTCCTGCTGAAATTAAAGAAGAATTTCCATTACCAGAAAACCTTGTAAAATTAAAAGCAGACAGAGATGACATGATTAAAAAAGTATTTACAGGTGACTCTGATAAGTTTTTATTAGTAATAGGACCTTGCTCTGCAGATAATGAAGATGCAGTTGCAGATTATGTTTCAAGATTAGCTAAGGTTCAGGAAAAAGTTAAAGATAAGATTTTAATTATTCCAAGAATCTATACAAACAAGCCTCGTACAACAGGTATGGGCTATAAAGGTATGTTACATCAGCCTGATCCAGAGAAGAAACCTGACCTTGTAGCAGGTCTTATGGCTATCAGAAGAATGCACATAAGAATTATGAATGAAACAGGACTTACTGCTGCTGATGAAATGCTTTATCCAGAGAATTACAGATATTTCTCAGATATTTTATCTTATGTTGCAATCGGCGCCCGTTCAGTAGAGGACCAGCAGCACAGATTAACAGTAAGCGGAATGGACATTCCAGCCGGAATGAAGAACCCAACAAGTGGTGACTTATCAGTTATGCTTAACTCAGTTATAGCTGCTCAGTCAGGACATACATTTATCTACAGAGGATATGAAGTAAAGACAACAGGTAACGAACTTACACATACAATCTTACGTGGTGCTGTTAATAAGCATGGTCAGTGTATTCCTAACTATCACTATGAAGATTTAATTCGTCTCCACAATATGTATAGCGAATTAGACCTCAAAAACCCTGCTGTTATCGTTGACTGTAACCATTCTAATTCAGCTAAACAGTATATTGAACAGATTAGAATATCAAAAGAAGTTCTTCATAGTATGAGACATTCTTCAGATATTAATAATTTTGTTAAAGGTTTAATGATTGAAAGTTACATAGAGCCAGGTTCTCAGAAAGTCGGAGAACATATCTATGGTAAATCAATCACAGATCCTTGCATCGGCTGGGATCAGACAGAAACATTAATTCTTGATATCGCTGATTTATTATAATATGATGCCAGGGGTAAAATGTCAAAAAGGCTTATTATTCTTGCATAATATAAGTTTAATGCATTTATATTTTAATTATTAAATAAATATCAAATTGTACAGAAATTCTTTCGCATTTTCCGTACAAACAAAATAAAAATACTGTGTCAGGAAATTTCTAGAACATCTCCTGACACAGTATTTTATTTTAGAGTTATAGGACAAAACGTGTTGATGGCTAATCCCAGCCATCAAACGTTCTGTCCTATAGCTCTTATTTTAACATCTTATTTTAATATCTTAATATTAATTCTTATTTTCTTTAGATTTTAATATTCTTATTTCTTTAGGTCTTAATATTCTTATTTTTATTTAGATTTTATATTTCATCTTTATTGCTTAATCTATTTAATCTTATCATTGTTATATCTTATTTTCTTGGATGATTCTTAGAATATTCATCTCTTAACTTAGAACCTTTCATATTAACATACATCTGCGTGGTTGCTACTACTGAATGTCCAAGCATCTCCTGTACCGCCTGAAGATTTGCACCATTTTCCACAAGATGAAGTGCAAATGAATGTCTGAGTGTATGTGGTGTAATAGTCTCGTCTATTCCTGCCATCTCACCATATGATTTAATAATTTTCCAAAAGCCTTGTCTGCTCATTGCTCCACCCGAACAATTCACAAACAGGATATCACTTTCCTTACCCTTAAGCAAAGCTTCTCTTGCAGTTTCAATATATTTCATTACAGCATTTTTAGCAGATAATCCAAAAGGCACAACTCTTTCTTTATTCTCATCACGTCCATGGCATACTATATAGCCTAATTGCAGATTAACATCTTCTAAACGTAATCCGATAAGTTCTGATACTCTTATTCCTGTTGCATATAATAACTCAAGCATTGCTTTATCTCTTATGCCTTTATTATTCTTGTCAGATGGCTGCTTCAACAGCCTGTCAACTTCTTCTACACTTAATACATTAGGAGTCTTTTTCTCATTTACAGGACCTCTAAGTAACAACGTCGGGTCACTGTCAATTTTACCAATCTGTAACATATAATGGAAATATGCTTTCATCGAAGCAATATATCTCGAAATCGTAGCTGATGCACAGCCACTCTTCTCTAACCACAATATGTATGTATTAATGCTTGTCGCAGTAATCTTCTCAGGAGAATAGTATCCCTGCTTCTTAAAATACTGACTCATCTTTATCAAATCCCTTTTATAGGAAATTGATGTATTCTCAGATACCTGCTTTATATCTCTTAGAAAAGATATAAAGAGCTCAATCGTCTCTTCCATAGTATCCACCCTTTGCATCTATAGTTTTTTCTGAAATACCCATATAGGAATTATTATATAGTCTTTAGCTGATAAAATCAAATGATTTTTGACATAATGAAAATATTTATAAAACATTCCGTTAAACTTAGTAAAATTATAGCAATAATCAGTTTAAATACCTCTCTTATTCCTGTCTGTTTTCTCTGGGTAAAATCTTCAAAATCCATTTTCTTAATAAGAAACCATATTATAATTATGTATAGAATCATATGTGGCTGCGTAAACAATAGATACCACAACACTCCGGTACTTCCTTTTGCTACTGTAAACAATCCTATTAAAATACTGTTTTTCACCCCGAAATACCATAAAAATGCAGAATGAAATAATACTCTATAGCTTGTAAGCCCTAGAACAATCAGAAAGATAATTTCCTTTGTCCTACTTAATAAAACATAGATAAAATAATCTTTCTCACATATTTCCCTGAAATTCATTCTGCCGATAATATAATTATAATAAATAACAAGATTGTTTTTATTAACATCATTAAGACAATTGAATAAAACCGTTCCACATATCACTCCTAATAACATACTCATTAGTAAAAATATATATGTTTTTCGATAAGAAAAAAGCATATCTCATTCACCCTCTTTTTCAAAATCATAAAATTTTGGATAAGTCCTTAAATGAATATATGCTTTTCTCTATTTAATATATTACTATTTTTAATATATAATTCTATATGTCTTATTAATATTTTGATTGTACATATTTCAGATTCAGAATTATATAACATCTACGCTTATAATATAATACACCTATTCTGATATAAACTATAAGTAGAATGTCTTATATGCTAATATTGCCGATACAGTTTTCGAGTCCTGCATTTCACCTTTTCTAATCATATTAAGCAGTTCATCTATATCATATTCCTGTATCTCTATATTCTCATCTTCATCTAAATGCTGGTGAGTTTTAATAAGATTCCTTGCAACAAACACATCAATTCTTTCATTACAAAATGCAACTGTTGTCCTTAGAGATAACAGAAACTCTAAATCATCTGATTTATATCCTGTTTCCTCTTCTAATTCTCTCGCCGCACATTCTATCATTGGCTCATCTACATTTTCAAGCCCTCCTGCCGGCAATTCAATTGTAAATCTGTCTAATGCATTTCTCCATTGCTTAACAAGAAGAATCTTACCATCATCAGTTATTGGAATAACGGCGGCTGCACCATTATGTCCTATAAAGTCCCATTCAACATGATTTCCATTAGGAACTTCTATATAATCCTTGTACATATTTATAATTGTACCCTTATGCACAAGCTCTCTTTTAACTCTGTTATATTTTTCCATATTAATTTATGCCCTCTGACTTCTTATAACACTCATCTGTTGCTTTAATAATAGAATTTCTAAAGCCATATTCTTCAAGTGCTGATACTCCGGCAATTGTTGTTCCGCCAGGTGAACATACCCGATCTTTTAATTTGCCAGGGTGTTCTTTAGTCTCTAAGACCATTTTAGCTGAACCCATAACTGCCTGTGCAGCCATTTCATAAGCCACATCTCTTGGTAAACCATATTTAACAGCACCATCAGCTAATGCTTCAATAAACATATATACATATGCAGGTGAACTGCCACTCACACATACAACAGCACTCATCTGACGTTCTTCTACTTTTCTGTATCTTCCAAATGATGAGAATATTTTATCGATAACATCTCTTTCGTTAAAATCAAATAATTTGTCATCATAGCAGATTCCTGTCATACCATTGCCTAATAATGCAGGTGTGTTTGGCATTGCACGAACAATTCTCTTATCAAAACCTAATGCATTCTTAAGTGTATCAATAGTTATTCCCGGAGCAATAGAAATCACAACATGGTCAGGTCTTATAACATTTTCAATATTCTTAAGCACTTGATTGTAGTATTGAGGTTTTACTGCCAAAATAACATATTTTGCCTTATTTGCACATTCAGCATTTGACTCGGCATATTCTATACCTGTTTCTTCACTTACTGTCATACAACGTTCTTTATTTACATCTGTAAATATAATATCATTCTTTGGAAATACCTGTAATATTCCTTTTAACATAGCATATCCCATGTTACCCATTCCAATAAAACCTATTTTCATGACTTCCTCTTTTCCGCACCTGTTATGCTGTTTCTAATAATTTATCAACGCTTACTAATTTAACACATAATATGAATAACTCTGTTGCCTGTTTTAATTCTTCTTCTGTAGGCAATGATGGAGCAATTCTTATATTGCTGTCGTTAGGATCTTTCTTATATGGATATGTTGCGCCTGCTCCTGTAAGTGTAACTCCTGCTTCTTTACATTTAGCTACAACAGCTTTTGCACAGCCATCCATTGTCTCAAACGAAATGAAGTATCCGCCCTTTGGTTTTACCCATGAAGCTATTCCAAGTCCTGATAATTCTTTTTCAAATTCATTAATTACAGCTTCGAATTTTGGTCTTAAAATTGCTGCATGCTTCTTCATATGTTCATAGACACCATTTACATCTTTAAAATATCTGGCATGTCTTAACTGATTTACCTTATCATGACCAATTGTCTGGATTGTCATTGTTCTCTTAACATCATCAAGGTTAGCCTTTGAAGCAGCAAGTGCTGAAATACCACCACCTGCAAATGTAACTTTTGATGTAGAACAGAATTCATATACCATATCTTCATTGCCATTTTTTCTACATTCTGCAAATATCTCTAATAGTTCATCTTTATCATCTTCATATAAATCATGAATTGCATAAGCATTATCCCAGAAAATTCTAAAATCCTTAGCTGCTGGTTTAAGTGCTGCAAATCTCTTAACAACCTCATCAGAATATGTTATACCCTGTGGATTAGAATATTTAGGAACACACCATATACCTTTAACGCTTTCATCATTATTTACATACTTTTCAACTAAGTCCATATCAGGGCCATCAGCTTTCATTGGTATATTAATCATCTCTACATCAAATAATTCTGTAATGGCAAAATGTCTGTCATATCCCGGTACAGGGCATAAGAATTTAACTTTATCTAATTTACTCCATGGTGTGCTGCCAAGAACACCAAAAAGCATTGCACGAGATACCATATCGTACATTATATTTAAACTTGCATTACCAAATACTATAACATTATCAGAAGATACACCTAATATGTCAGCCATTATCTTCTTAGCTTCTGATATACCATCTAAGATTCCATAATTTCTTACATCTACGCCATCTTCACACTTTAAATCTGAAGAACTGTTTACAACATCTAACATATCTCTTGATAAATCGAGCTGTTTAGCTGCCGGTTTACCTCTTGACATATCTAACTTTAATCCTTTAGCCGCAGCCTCTTTGTACTCTTTCTCAAGTTCATCTTTAATTGCTAATAATTCATCTCTAGTTAATTCACTATACGACTTCATTTTAATCCTCCATTTTGGGAACATTTGGCAAAACCTATAAATATATTTCTGCTTTTTTCCTGGCTCCCATCTGTATTTTCTAAACTATTTTAATATAATAGTCTGTATTTTGCAATACTTATTGTCTCTGCGAAGCATATTATATTTATATATTAAAACTACAAAAATGATATACCAAAATTACATATCCACATATGTTTTTAATATACATAAGAATATCAGTTATGAAATTTTATATCATATCTAATTCTATAGAATAAAGAATGTCGCTTGCGACATTCTCCGCCTGCGGCGGGTTGCGATAGCAACATTTTCTGCTCCGCCGCAGTGCGATCCT
>OMVQ01000104.1 GCA_900314555.1 uncultured Eubacteriales bacterium
AAAATCATATCTTTCACAAATTCGTGTTAAATTTTCAAGGTACAAGCAAAATCAAATATTAAAAGGGACTTTTGACACCCTAATCTTGATAGGTTAATAAAACTGAATATTAAGTGGTTAATATGGCAGAGATTATTAAAAATGGCACATCTAATGAAAATATTGCATGAATAACACATATTGCAATTAATGGAGGAAACTAAAAATGGATGTTGAAAAAATTAAAATAACATTTGATAGAACGTATATGGTAATTAGTACATTTTGTTTCACTTATGAAGGCAATGGTGATTTTTGGTCATTGGTTACGGAAAATGAAGCTGTAGAATTAAATAAAAAGTATGGTGTTACTCAAGGAAACCAAATTTTTAGGTTATCGTGTACTAATATTGATAGCAATATGTATATAATAGCAAAAGCAATCGAGGCGCAGATAACGAATTAAAAAATGAGTAGTTGCATGAAGTGCCTCCTAAAAAATTAGACTTATTAGGGACGGTACAGAATATTTAGATACGTTTTTTATAATAAATTTACTGAATTGTTAAATTTGAAAGGCTTGTAAATAGATGAAGTAATAATGGCCTGAAAATACGTTTTAATTATGGAGAAAGAGGATATGATAAAACTAAAAGAAATGAATAAATCTATTTTCTATAATAATCTAATATTGACAATAAATGAGATTACAGGAAATAGCAAATTAGATGATAAAAGTATTAGATTTAAAATAATACCTGTTTATGAAGAAGATAAAACATTTAATGGACTTGATAATCAAATGAGGCTAATCGCTTTGAGTGAAAAAAATATAGGAAATAGATTGTTGACAATTGAGGAAACAGTAAATTTAGTGGCATGCCAGTCGCCGTTTGTACCAATATGGATTAATATTTCATTGATGGATATTAGCAATCATTGGATTATTTTTAATTTTGAAACAAGTTTAAGATTTAGAAAACCATCCCAATTAAGAAATGCTGAAACAGGTCATCCACCATTTAAGGCTATTATATGAGGAGATTGGTAAAATGGAATTAAATATTAACTCGCCAGCGTACTATACAAGGGAGTTTGGTGTAGAAGATGAAATATATTGGTTTTGTCGTAAATTATCATATTATGTAAAAGAAAAAAATTATAGTGATGTTATTAAAATTATAGGTCTTGTACCAATAATTGCACCTAAGAAAGAAATAGAAAAAGGGTTGTGGAAAGAAACAAAAAAATGTGAAATAAAATCTGGCTTTGCATCTGTAAGTTTGCAAATCGATTACGAAACGTATGTTGAATCGAATATGGATGAAAAAAAGGCATTGATAATAAAAAATGTTGTAGATTCTGTAAAAGCAATAAAAACGAGAGCTAAGATAGATTTTAAGCTTTTTAAAGAGGATATGAATAAGTTTTGTGAAGAAAATGGTATAAATTGTATTTAATAAGGATTATGGAATAGAAATATTTTTCTTAATCTATTCAGATATAAGTTCAAGCCGAATCATATTTGAAAAACTTATAGAGGCTGTACATAAGAATGTAGAGGGTATAAGAGGATTGTGAAGATAAATGGATATCAGACGATGATGGACTTTACTATATGAGAGTAAAATATTATAATGTGAATATCAAGTGATTTATCAATCAGGATGTAATATTTGAAAGTATCAATGTAAGCGTGTGCTTAACAGAGACAGTCATGTTCAGGATAATCATATAAAGCTGACATATATATTTGGATGGTGAGGTTAAATGATAAAGAAATATAGTAGCATAGTTAATTGTAATATCAAGGAAAATATTAAGGATGCCGCTTGGGTAGAGGATTTAGTTCATTATGGATTGTTTAAAAATCAGATGGATGGTACTTTGGCTGCAGCTGCATTATTTTGTCCAGATATAATTTGTGTTAAGGATTATGTATTTATCAAGATGTTTCTGGAAAATTCAGATAATGATGAGAAATTAATTGCGATGGTTGAAAGGTTGGAGGAAAAATATAATTATTGTAAAAAAGATATTGAAATGATTATAAATTCATGGTCATTAGGTGATTTTTTTCTTGGTGATAATTCGCAATTGCCATATAATGATGAAATTATCTATAATTTTGGTGAGGTTTTGTGCTATTTCTGGCAAATGAGAGTTAATCAATTATTTCCTGAAAAAAATATAGTTGTTGAATTGGGATATGAGCTTATGGGAGAACTTGGGCTATGTATTACGATGTATGAAGAAGTGACGAAATAAATAACATATCTTCTTTAGGAGTATCATAAATTTGTATTTGCTGAAATGTTAATCAAAGAAATTTGAATTTTGATAGTGGAAGAGGATAAAACATTTAAAGCCAATATTAAGGAGAAAATGTTATGGAGATGGTAATTCAAAATATTATAACTGATGGATATGAAAGATTTGTAGTAGTTAATATTATAAACAATAAGAATCTTATTGTACATTATATTGAATACTCAGAGTTTTTGGAGGATAATGAGAAAACGGCATTAAAAAATATAGGAGATATAATAGTTTCTGATATAAAAATAGATTTAGTAAGTAATTCGTATATTACGAATAAAAAATTGGGTTTTATCCAGGAATTTGAAAATTCCCCTAATATAAAAGCCATTATTGAAGTGAAGGAAGTTGTTGATGAGTATACTATTTATGCCCAGAGTTCATTATGTGACGAATCTATACTAATAGAGTTTGAGAATAAAATGATGTATAAAAAGTATGATAGAGTTTATATTGAAGGATCCTTAGAATTAGTAGATGATATTATATGAGGAGAATTCAGATATGAATGAAATAAAGTGGAACAATTTAAAAAGAATATATGTTTTTTTGCGTTATGATATTGAACTTGTTGAGTAAATTGGTATACATTATGAAGAAACGTTAAAAATCCAAGAGTTTTTATTACATAATGAAAAATAGCATTAGAAGTAATTGACAGAATATTTCAAAACTGATATAGTACATAACTAAGTGATGACAGAAATTACAAAAGACAATTGAATAGAATACCTGTAAAAGGGAGTAGCCGGCATACAAATGTTGTGTGTACGATGTCGACATACCCGATATGAAAATATCCGTATCGTAATTAAATGGCGAGACTTTGATAAAATTTATGAGTGACAGTGATTATAACATAGATTTTATGAAGTCTCGTTTTTGTATCTTCTATTCAAAATTATTTTAAAAATTGCTTATATTTAGATGACTAATTGTTTCAGGGCGAAAACAATTAGTATTATGGTAAGTGGAAAATCAGTTATATGAATTTCTCGAAGCTAAATCGCTGACAAGTCGCCCAGAAAAGAGGTAAAATATGAATTTCTTAATCAATTTAGTCCTGTTAGTTGTGGGTTTTGTCCTGCTTATTAAAGGTGCAGATTATTTCGTAGAGGGTGCATCTAAAATTGCTGATAAATTAGGAATACCACAGCTGGTAATAGGACTTACAATAGTAGCATTTGGTACATCAGCACCAGAGGCTGCTATAAGTATAAGTTCAGCAATTAAAGGAAATACGGGAATTGCAATTGGTAATATAATAGGAAGTAATATAATGAATATTCTTCTGATACTTGGTATTACATCTTGTATAACGGTCCTTAAAGTAGCTAAGTCTACAGTTTATTATGAGATTCCTTTTGTAATATTTATAACAACTGTTTTAGTTGTTATAGGTGGAACTCAGGGTAAGTTAGGTTTCATATCAGGAATAATTTTATGGGCATTATTTATTCTTTTCTTTGTGTATCTGATTAAAATGGCTAAGAGTGGCAAGTCAGACGGAATCGTAGAAGAGGGCGAAGCCTACGATGGAAAGAAAGATTCAATGATAAAATTAATATTTATCACATTAGCCGGTATGGCAGCAATTGTTATAGGTAGTGACCTAACAGTTGATGGGGCAACAGAAATAGCTAAGATTCTTGGCATAAGCGACAGAATTATTGGACTTACAATAGTTGCATTTGGTACATCACTTCCTGAATTAATTACATCAGTGACAGCAGGAATAAAGGGAAAAGCTGATATTGCCATAGGTAATATTGTAGGAAGTAATATATTTAACATTCTGTTTGTATTAGGTACAACCAGTCTTATCAAATCAGTACCATACAGCACGAACTTTGTAATTGATGGAATTGTTGCGATTGCAGCAGCGGTATTATTATTCTTAGGAGTAGTGAGAAAGAAACAGCTAGGCAGAATGGCGGGAATAATAATGTTAATCGCTTATGCAGGATATTTTGCATATCTTATAGTGGGTTAGAAATTACAGAAACTATAATTTTAAATAAATGATATCCGGATTAGTATTCAGCTTCGTTAAGATTATGCTTGGTTTATCTGATATAAAATTAGTTTAAAGAGCGGTTTAAACAGTGGTTAAGATATTAATATATATGCTGATTAAGTGAATAGATTTCAATAGACTTTACATTTAATCAGACGTTATATTATGTCTTGCCACTTTTTGTTTATTTGACAGGAGAACATTGCTTAAAGTGGCATATAATATTGTATAGTATATTCTTTTTAGCTAAATTCTTTGATATTTTCCTACTTATGTAGTATACTTATTAGGCGTTTGTGAAATTATGGCTATCTTCCATATATTTTGTATTTGTTTAGCGTATATTAAAATATATTTTCAGAAATGAGGATTAATATGGATAATTCATGCAAAAATAATAAAATAACAGAAAACGAACAGCAGCTAATTGACACAGTTGCAAAGATTACAGATAATTATAGAAATTCAGAATTACTTTGCCTTAATAAGACAATGCGTCTGCCTAGCAGAAATGAAATTATAGGAATAATCAAAGATTTAAGAAGAATCATTTTCCCGGGATATTTCGAGGACTTTAATCTTAGTTATTCATTTGCAGATTATTTTGTTGGAAATGAATTAGTAAATATAAAAGACAGACTTAATAAACAGGTCTTATTAGCGATGAGCTACGAGAATGAAAAGGGATTAAGTGATGAAGAGATTGAGAAACAGTCAGAAACCATATCACTTAATTTCATTAAGAAATTACCATACATACAGAATATGCTTCTTATGGATGTTCAGGCAGGCTTTGACGGTGACCCTGCGGCTAAGAGTAAAGAGGAAATAATCTCATCTTATCCGGGATTATTTGCAATATATGTATACAGACTTGCACATGAACTCTATGTTCAGAATGTTCCTTTCATACCTAGAATTATGACAGAGTATGCACATGGCAAGACAGGAATTGATATTAACTCAGGTGCAACAATTGGCAAATATTTCTTCATCGACCATGGTACAGGAGTGGTAATCGGAGAGACGACTATAATAGGTGATTATGTTAAATTATATCAGGGTGTTACTCTTGGTGCATTATCTACCAGAAGTGGCCAGCAGCTTAGAGACGTGAAGAGACATCCTACAATAGAAGATAATGTTACAATATATTCAGGTGCTTCGGTTCTTGGAGGAGAAACAGTAATTGGAAAAGGTACGGTAATCGGGGGAAATGCATTCATAACTGCATCAATTCCTGCTAATACTAAGGTTAGTGTAATTAATCCTGAATTAAAGATGAAAGACGGCAATAAAGATAGCAAGGAAAATACTCCTTGGGAAATATAGTAAAAAGGAGTTTTAAGTAAAATGAAATCATTAATGAAATACTTAAAGGATTATAAGAAAGAATGTGTATTAAGTCCTTTATTTAAGTTGTTAGAAGCAACATTTGAATTATTTGTGCCATTAGTAATGGCGGCAGTAATTGACAAAGGTATCGGGCATGCAGATAAGCCATATATAGTTAAGATGTGTCTTGTCTTAATTGCTTTAGGTATAATCGGACTTGTGTGCTCTATTACGGCACAGTTCTTTGCAGCAAAGGCAGCAGTAGGTTTTGCAACAAAGTTACGTCATTCATTATTTGGACATATCCAGTCATTATCATTTTCAGAGATAGATACTCTCGGGACATCAACACTTATAACCAGAATGACGAGTGATGTTAATCAGGTACAAAATGGTGTTAACTTAGTTCTTCGTCTGTTACTTCGTTCACCATTCGTAGTTGTTGGTGCGATGGTAATGGCATTTACAATAGATGTGAAAGCTGCATTAATATTTGTTGTGGCAATTCCATTACTTTGTATTGTTGTATTTGCAATAATGTTTGTAAGTATTCCATTATATAAGAAAGTTCAGGCAGGACTTGACAGAGTATTACTTGGAACAAGAGAGAATCTTACAGGTGTAAGAGTAATCAGAGCATTTAATAAAGAGAAAGATGAAGTAGAAAGATTTAATGAAAGCAATGCGGCACTTACTAAGATACAGATGTATGTTGGACGCATTTCAGCATTGATGAATCCAATTACTTATATAATTATTAATGGCGGTATCGTGGCACTTATCTATGTTGGAGCGATAAGAGTAGACAGCGGTGCAATAAGTCAGGGACAGGTTGTCGCACTTGTAAACTATATGTCACAGATACTTGTAGAAGTTGTCAAGGTTGCGAACTTAATTATTTCGTGTACAAAAGCACTTGCGAGTGCTAACAGAATAGAGAGTATATTCGATGTAAAAGCATCAGTATGCGATAAGACAGAAGTTATGCTTGGTGACAATTCATCAGAATACGCAGTAGAATTTAATAATGTATATCTTAAATACAAAGATGCAGGTGAAGATGCACTTAGTAATATTGACTTCAAGGTTAAACGTGGTGAAACAGTTGGTATCATAGGTGGTACAGGCTGTGGTAAATCTTCAATCGTTAATCTGATTCCGCGTTTCTATGATGCAACAGGCGGAGAAGTTAAGGTAAATGGTGTAAATGTCAAAGACCAGCCTGTAGAGAAGTTAAGAGATATTGTCGGAATGGTTATGCAGAAAGCTGTTCTGTTCAAAGGTACAATCAGAGATAATATGAAATGGGGAAATGAAAATGCAACAGATGCAGAAATCTATGAAGCATTAGACATTTCACAGTCCAGAGAATTCGTTGAACAGAAGCCTGATAAATTAGATGAAATGATTGAACAGGGCGGTAAGAACCTTTCAGGCGGTCAGAAGCAGAGACTTACAATTGCAAGAGCATTAGTGAAGAAACCACAGATTCTTATATTAGATGACAGTGCATCAGCACTTGACTTTGCTACAGATGCGAAGCTCAGAAAAGCCATTGCATCTATGGAAGGTAAGATGACAGTATTTATCGTATCACAGAGAACATCTTCCATTCAGCATGCAGATAAAATAGTAGTATTAGATGACGGACAAATTGTTATGATTGGAACTCACGAAGAACTTCTTGAAAAATGTGAGGAATACAGAGAAATTCATTATTCTCAGATATCTAAAGATGAAAAGGGAGGTAAATAATTATGGCTAAGAATAATAAATCAGGCTATTCACAGTCTAAAACACTTAAAGAAGTGCTTAAATATATCAAAAAATATATGTTTTATGTAGTTTTGTCTGTGATATTTGCAGCAGCTACGGTAGCTATGACACTTTATGTACCTATCCTTACAGGTGATGCCATAGATTTGATTGTTGGAAAAGGAAATGTAGATTTTTCGGCAGTATATGCAATTGTTAAGAAGATAATAATAGTAGTCGGTTTAACAGCGTTGTCACAATGGATAATGAATATTTGCAATAATAAGATAACTTATGGAGTAATCAGAGATATAAGAAAGGATGCATTCGAGAAATTAGAGATTCTTCCATTAAAATACATTGATTCACATTCACACGGAGATATAGTGAGTCGTGTAATTACAGACGTTGATACATTTGCAGATGGTTTGTTAATGGGATTTACACAGCTATTCACAGGTGTTATTACGATTCTTGGAACTCTTATATTTATGCTTACCATAAATGTCAAGATAACTTTTGTAGTTGTACTTATTACACCTATATCATTATTTGTTGCAAGTTTTATAGCAAAGAAAACTTATCGAATGTTCAGACTTCAGTCTGAAACAAGAGGTGAACAGACAGCACTTATTGATGAAATGATTGGTAACCAGAAAGTTGTTCAGGCATTTGGACACGAAGACGAAGCTTTAGAGCAGTTCGATGAGATTAATGGACGTTTACAGAAATGGTCTTTAAAGGCAATATTCTTTTCATCAATTACTAATCCATCAACAAGATTTGTAAACAGTTTAGTATATACAGGTGTCGGTATAACGGGCGCATTTACTGTAATTACTAATCCTGCATTTACGGTTGGACAGTTATCATGCTTCTTAAGTTATGCTAACCAGTATACGAAGCCATTTAATGAAATCTCAGGTGTTGTAACAGAACTTCAGAATGCACTTGCATGTGCGGCAAGAATATTTGAACTTATTAAAGAGGAACCACAGATTCCTGATAATGAAGATGCAAGAGTTCTAAAGGATACAGAGGTAGATGGTGCATTAGAATTAGAAAATGTATATTTCTCATACGTTCCTGAGAGGAAACTTATCGAGAACTTCAACCTCTCGGTAAAACCAGGTGAGAGAGTGGCGATAGTAGGACCTACAGGTTGTGGTAAATCTACTGTAATTAACCTGCTTATGCGTTTCTATGATGTGAATAGTGGAAGCATTAAGGTAGAGGGGACAGACATAAGAAATATCACAAGAGATAGCCTTAGAAGTTCATATGGAATGGTATTACAGGAAACCTGGTTAAAAGAGGGAACTATTCGTGAAAATCTCTGTATGGGTAAACCTGATGCTACAGAGGAAGAAATGATAGTGGCAGCTAAAGCATCACATGCCCATAGCTTTATTAAGAGATTAAAAGATGGATATGACACATATATTACAGAAGATGGTGGAAGTCTCTCACAGGGACAAAAACAGCTTTTATGTATAGCGAGAGTAATGCTCTGCTTACCACCAATGCTTATACTTGATGAAGCAACATCATCAATAGACACCAGAACTGAACAGAAGATTCAGAGTGCATTTGCAAAGATGATGAAAGGAAGAACTAGCTTCATAGTTGCACATCGTCTCTCAACCATTAAGGAGGCAGATACAATCTTAGTTATGAAAGACGGTAGCGTAATCGAACAGGGTAATCATGAGGAATTGTTAGCGAAGAATGGATTTTATGCTAATCTTTATAATAGCCAGTTCGCAAAATAGAAATACGAATTTATAAACCCGGACTAAGCGCATACATTGTATTTTGAAATCGTCTGACGAGTGAGGTTACTATATATAATATCATAACTTGTGTCTTAAATTGCTAATTTGTCGGTATTGTCTTTTTACTCTTTAGATTATTTGTGTTCATTTAACAACCAGACATTTAAGCGAGATGTTCGTCTATGACACACACTTGATTTATGACGTATCGTGTGCAAGTTAATGCCGTCAGATGCAAAAGGGCGGTACAGTAAATCACTGTTTAAACGAAGTGAGTTTGATTTACTGTACCGTAATAGACTTTGCAGAAGACGGCATTTACTTGCACTAGATTAAGGAAATATGAGAGCGTGTGTCATAGGCGTACATCTCTGCTCAACTGTCTGTTGATAAATGTACACAAAATTTGAGTAAAAAGACAATACCTGACAAATTTACGCAATTTCATACAATAAGTTATGATATTTATATATGTAACCTCACTCGGACAGAGATGATATAAATATAAATGTATGTGCTAAGTCCGGGTTTATAAAATATAGTCTTTGCTTAGTGCAGGGAATACGATGTAGAAAGAAGGAAATAAATTGAGTAATCTCATATACAGTCTGAATGCGACTATGCCGGTATTCTTAGTTATGGTTGTGGGCTATTTCTTAAGAAGAATTGGAATGTTAAATGAAGAATATATAAAGGTATCGAATAAATTTAATTTTAAAGTAACATTACCATGCCTTTTACTTCTTAATATGATGGATTGTGATATAAAGAATACATTTGATGGCAAATATGTTCTTTATTGTGCACTTTCAACCATAATATGTATAACTGTTATCTGGACACTTGCGAAGCTTTTCTGTAAGAAGAAAAATACTTCTGATGAAAATATAGTCGGTGAATTTGTTCAGGGAGCATATCGTGGAAGTGCCGCCATACTTGGAATTGCACTTTTACAGAATATAAGTGGAAATGCTAAGATGGCGCCACTTATGATGCTTGGTTCAGTTCCGCTATATAACATATTTGCAGTAATTGTGCTGACGTTTGAAGCGCCGGATATGAAAGAGAATGAACTTGGTAAGAATCTTAAAAAAGCGGTAAAGGGAATTTGTACGAACCCGATTATACTTAGTATACTTGGCGGAATGATTTTATCATATTTCGATATTACATTTCCAAAGATAATGTATAAGACTATTAACAGTATAGGTTCACTTACCTCGCCTATGGCATTGATTGCAATTGGTGCGGGTTTTGAGGGAAGAAAAGCAATTAAGAAATTAAAGCCTACCATAATTGCCACAACGATTAAGTTAGTAATACAGCCATTGATATTCTTACCGGTGGCAGTAGCAATGGGCTTTGAACCAGAGAAGATTGTAGCTGCGCTTATAATGCTTGGAGCACCAACAACAGCTACGAGTTACATAATGGCTAAAAATATGAATCATGAGGGTGTGCTTTCCTCAAGTATTGTAGTATTAACAACGCTTGTGTCGGCATTTACCATAACGGCGTGGATATTTATATTGAGAACAATGGGTTATATTTAAAATAAATATTTATTTTTAATAAGAATTAGGTTATAATTATTCCAAATGAAAAATTGGAGGTATACAATTGCTTTTTGTAAAGACAGAAGATTTAAAGCAGGGAATGCGTCTAGCTAAACCAATATATAGTAAAACAGGCGTATTGCTGTACGGCAGGGATACGAAATTAACAGAGCAGGGTATAGCCAGTATAAAGAATTTTGATTTGATTGGAATATATATATTAGAGCCGGCAGAACCATTACCACCTATGTCTGATGAAGATGTGGAATTTGAAAGATTTCAGGCAATGGCTGTGTTTGGAATTAAAGAAGACTTGCAGGCATTAGTAAGTAGGAAAGAGCCAAAGAATTTAGAGAAAATGGCTGATTTAATAATAGCTACATATGGAAGAGGATACAAGAAGATTAATTTCACACAGAATCTTAGAAGTCCTGAAGATTATGTATATAAACATTCATTAAATGTCGCTATACTTTGTGCACTGATTGGCAGAAATATGAATGAAAGCTCTAACGATATGCGAGAATTAGTTATGGCAGCACTTATTCATGATGTCTTGTTATTATTAGTTGATAATAGGATAGCGTGCAGTAACGAATATAATGATGACGACAGAGAAGCTGTAAGAATTGCATTCGCAGAGGAGAATAATATGTTAGAGATGGCTAACATACCTCAGGGAATAAGACGTATAATTGCAACTGTACAGAGAGAAGTATACGGACTTGGCAGTAATGTCTATGAGGGCAGAGAGAAGAATCTGACTACTCAGACTAAGATACTTATTTTAGCTGATACTTATGACCGACTTACAGCTATGAAGTTAGACGAAGAGCCAACTTCAGAATTCAGGGTCGTTAAGAGTCTGTATGAGGGTAATTCGGTGGAACGTAAACTTGTAAATGCTTTGACCGCTTCTATAAATATACTTATACCGGGTGTATGCGTAGAACTTACTAATGGAGAAAAAGGGCTTGTACTTACTGAGAACAGGGACAACTTATTAAAGCCTACGGTTCTTGGTTTTAACAATAATAAAGTCTACAATTTAGAACAGACTAATGAGTCGGTACAGATTAAAGACATTATGAAGACTATGGACAACAGAACCATAATAGATAAGAAAACGCTTGAAGAAGCGATACGTGATTAATGAAAGGAGAAATATGTCAGGAATACTAATCAGAAATGGAAGATTAATTGATGCTAAGAATAAAATAGATGAGATAACAGACATCTATGTTGAGAATGACAGAGTATCTAGAATAAGTAAGAAGATAGAAGAAAATGAAGTTGCAAAAGATACAGAAGTAATAGATGCAGCAGGTTGTTATGTAATGCCGGGCTTAATAGATTTACACGTACATTTAAGAGATCCCGGACTCACATATAAAGAGACAATAGAGACAGGGGCAAAGGCAGCGGCAAGAGGCGGAGTTACTACTATATGTCCTATGCCTAATACTAAGCCACCTACGGATAATCCCGAGAAAGTAGAAGAGATAGTAAGAAGAGCAGCTAAAGAAGCAGTAATTACCGTCCTGCCTGTTGGTGCAATTACAATAGGTCAGGAGGGCAAGGAACTTACTGACATAGAGGGAATGAAGAAGGCAGGAATATGCGCCATAAGTGAAGATGGTAAGTCAGTTATGGATTCTAATATATATCGAGATGCGATGAATTTAGCAAGAAAATGCAATATACCTGTTATGGCTCACTGTGAGGATATTAACCTTGTGGCAGGTGGTGTCATGAATAAGGACTCTAAGGCAGAAGAACTTGGATTAAAAGGAATAAGTAATGCAGTAGAGGACATTATTGTTGCAAGAGATATTTTACTTGCTAAGGAGACTAAAGCTAAATTACATCTTTGCCATTGTTCAACGGCTGACAGTGTACGAATGATTAAGGAAGCCAAGGAAGATGGCGTATCAGTAACCGGTGAGGTTTGCCCGCATCATTTTATATTATCAACAGATGATATTAAGGAAGATGACGGTAATTATAAGATGAATCCACCTCTTAGAAGTAAAGCTGATGTTGAGGCATTAAGAGAGGGACTTAAGAATGGAATTATGGACGTTATCTCAACAGACCATGCCCCACATAGTGAAGAAGAGAAGAGCAGAGGTTTTGCTAAATCACCATTTGGTATCGTCGGATTAGAGACTTCAGCATCTCTTACACATACAGAATTAGTATTAAAAGGATATCTTACACCTATGCAGATGGTAGAGAAGATGAGTTATAATCCTGCCAAAGTCTTAGGAATAGACAGAGGAAGCATAGAAGAGGGCAAGATTGCAGATATTATGATTTTCAATCCCGATAAAGAATATGTCATTGATGTAAATGATTTCGCATCAAAAGGTAAGAATACACCATTTAATGGTAAGAAAGTAACAGGTGTTGTTGAATATACAATTCACCATGGAAAAATCGTATATAGACAGTAATAATCAGTAATAACATAAATGAGATTAACTTATAAGTAACAGGAGGACTTAGTAATGATTAACAAACTTGTAGAAAAAATCAAGAAATTAAATGCACCTATAGTAGTAGGACTTGATCCTATGCTTAATTATGTACCTGAATTCATCCAGAAAAAAGCATTTGATGAATACGACGAGACATTAGAGGGTGCTGCAGAAGCAATATGGCAGTTTAATAAAGGAATTATTGATGCAACATACGACCTTATTCCTGCTGTTAAGCCTCAGATAGCTATGTATGAGCAGTTTGGAATAGAGGGACTTAAAGCATTTAAGAAGACTGTTGACTATGCAAAGTCAAAAGATTTAGTAGTAATCGGAGATATTAAACGTGGAGATATCGGTTCAACATCAGCAGCTTATGCAGTTGGACATGTTGGAAATGTTAAAGTC
The DNA here is from genome assembly GCA_900314555.1 of uncultured Eubacteriales bacterium. GTDB lineage: Bacteria > Bacillota > Clostridia > Lachnospirales > Lachnospiraceae > Bovifimicola. Next base: position 13,625 of record OMVQ01000104.1, read on the forward strand.
GGAAGTAAAGTTATAACACCTTTTGATGAAGATTTCGTAACAGTTAATCCATATCTTGGAAGTGACGGAGTTAATCCATTTATCGATGTATGTAAGGAGACTAAGAAAGGTATATTTGTTCTTGTTAAGACATCTAACCCATCAAGTGGAGAATTTCAGGACAGATTAGTAGATGGCAGACCTTTATATGAATTAGTAGGCGAAAAAGTTGCTGAATGGGGCGAAAGCCATATGGGCGATTCTTACAGCTACGTTGGTGCGGTTGTAGGTGCAACTTATCCTGAAATGGGTAAGATATTAAGAAAGATTATGCCAAAGACATATATTCTTGTACCTGGTTATGGAGCACAGGGTGGAAAAGCCAAAGACCTTGCACCATATTTTAACGAGGACGGACTTGGAGCAATTGTAAATTCTTCAAGAGGAATTATTGCAGCATACAAACAGGAGCAGTATGCATCATTTGGCGAATTGAATTATGCAGATGCATCAAGAGCAGCAGTTGAATTTATGATTAAAGACATAACAGAAAATATATAGTAAAAGTATTTGCAGTAACAAAATATTTATTAGAAAATATAGTAGAATATTTATCGGATAAATATAATAAATGCATTGGCATTAATATGTATTCCGGTAAATATTTAATATCAGATTGCAAAGAAATGAGGAAATATGAAAGTAGAAGAAGCTATTGTTATAAGACAGGAAGAAATAGCCACAGACATTTACAGTATGTGGATTAAGACAGAAGTAGCAAAAGAAGCTAAAGCAGGACAGTTTATATCGGTATATTCTAAGAATGGTGCAACATTATTACCTCGTCCTATAAGCATCTGCGAAATAAGTGAAGATAAGACTAAGTTACGAATTGTATACAGAGTTGTCGGCAAAGGAACAGATGAATTTTCTAAGTTATTAAGCGATGAAAAGGTTAAGATATTAGGACCTTTAGGAAATGGATACACACTTAAGGATAAAACCGCAATACTTGCAGCAGGCGGAATAGGTGTACCACCAATCGTTGAACTTGCTAAAGAACTTAAAAGCAAATATAATTGCAAGATAAATATTGTAGTCGGATATAGAAATGAATTATTTCTCTTAGATGAATTAAAACAATATGGAGATGTATTTATATCTACAGAAGACGGTTCGGCAGGTGTTAAGGGAAATATATTAGATGCCATCAGAGAAAATAATATTTCAGGTGATATTATTTATGCATGTGGACCAATGCCAATGCTTAGAGCAGTTAAGCAGTTTGCTATTGATAAAGACATCGAAGCACAGATTTCACTTGAAGAGAGAATGGCGTGTGGAATAGGTGCCTGTCTTGGCTGTGTATGCAAGACTAAGAATAAAGATGAGCATACACATGTGAATAATACAAGAATCTGTACAGATGGTCCGGTTTTTGAAGCAAGGGAGGTTGAAATCTAATGAATACAACAGTAAATATTGCAGGAGTAGAATTTAAGAACCCTGTTATGACAGCTTCAGGAACATTTGGTTCAGGAATGGAATACAGTCAGTTTGTAGATTTGAATAAATTAGGTGCAGTAGTAACAAAAGGTGTGGCAAGCGTGCCATGGCCTGGTAATCCTACACCACGTATTGCAGAAACACATGGTGGAATGTTGAATGCAATCGGGCTTCAGAATCCGGGAATTGATGTATTTGTTAAAAGAGACATTCCATTTCTAAAGCAATACGATACAAAGATTATCGTAAATGTATGTGGAAAAACTACAGAAGAATATCTTGATGTAGTGGAAAAATTAAGAGATGAGCCGGTTGATATGTTAGAGATAAATATTTCCTGCCCTAATGTTAAAGAGGGTGGAATCGGTTTTGGACAGGATGCTAAAACAGCATATGCAATAACTAAAGAGATTAAGAAGATTGCAAAACAGCCTGTAATAATGAAATTAAGTCCTAATGTTACTGACATAACAGTTATGGCAAAAGCTGTAGAAGATGCCGGAGCTGATGCAGTATCACTTATTAACACATTAACAGGAATGAAGATAGACATTAACAGACAGACATTTGCATTAGCTAATAAGACAGGCGGTCTTTCAGGCCCTGCAATCAAACCTATCGCGGTAAGAATGGTTAATCAGGTGGCTAATGCCGTAAAGATACCTATTATAGGTATGGGTGGTATTGCCAATTACGAAGATGCAGTTGAATTCATATTAGCAGGTGCGACAGCAATATCAGTCGGAACAGCTAATTTCTTCAATCCTTATACAACAGTTGAGATAGTTGATGGCATAGAGAAATATATGCAGGCACATAACTGTGAAGATATCAATGAACTGATTGGCATAGTAAACAGATAAAATATTATCAACTGATTTAAAGACAGAGCAATAAAGACAGAATAATCAGGTGATACTTTGCTTATGTATATCCTATAGAAAACAACTTTTCTTAATGTTATCTTGAAAATAGAAAAATTATATGATAGAATTTTCAAAAATACAAAAGAAAATATAAAAGAAGATATAGATGAAAATATAAATATATAAAATACATAAGAAGATATAAAGAAGATTATAAAAGTAACATAGAAGATATAAAAAGAATAAATAAGAAGAATGGAGCAGGTCAGAATGGAACAGTATAAAAAAGAGTTTATAGAATTTATGGTGGAAAGTGATGTGTTAAAATTTGGCGATTTCACATTAAAGAGTGGAAGAAAATCACCATTTTTTATGAATGCAGGAGCTTATGTTACAGGAAGTCAGTTATCAAGACTTGGTGAATATTATGCCAAAGCCATTCATGATAATTTCGGAGATGATTTTGACGTTCTTTTTGGACCTGCATATAAAGGTATTCCTCTTGCAGTAGTAACAGCAATTGCATATAGTAAATTATATGGTAAAGAGATTCGTTACTGCTCTGACAGAAAAGAAGAGAAAGACCATGGCGCAGATAAAGGCGGACTTTTAGGAACAAAGCTTAAAGATGGCGACAGAGTTGTTATGATTGAAGATGTTACAACTTCAGGAAAATCTATGGAAGAAACAGTTCCAAAGGTTAAAGGCGCAGCAAATGTTGAAATCATCGGACTTATGGTTTCGCTTAACCGTATGGAAGTAGGTTTAGGCGGAACAAAGAGTGCATTAGATGAGATTAAGGATAAATATGGCTTCGAGGGCAAGGCAATTGTTACAATGGAAGAAGTTGTTGAACACTTATACAACAGAGAATGTGACGGTAAAGTAATTATCGATGATGAATTAAAGAAAGCAATAGATGCATATTATGAACAGTATGGCGTTAAATAAATGGAGGTTGACATGGAAAGAATTTATAAATCTATGAAAAGCGTTGGCGCAGGAAATATAGCTCTTGGTATCATTATGATAATAACAGGAGTGACAGCCGGTATTATGACAATAATCGGTGGTGCAAAGCTTCTAAGAGACAAATCGGACATAACTTTTTAATATGAGAAAGAAGAAAGAAAAGAGCAAACGGCTGATAGTGGTTAGTCGTTTGCTATTTGTATTATATATGATATGTGTACTGTACTTCTTACTTGTATCAGAGGGACTTGGAAGAACAAATGGAGGAGTTTACAGATACAACTTAGAACCACTTGCTGAGATAAAAAGATTTTATAATATGTTAGGCGGCACAAGAACCTATAAAGCAGTTTTAAACCTGTTTGGAAATATAGTGTGCTTTATGCCATTTGGTTTATTTGTACCATATATATTTAAACGTAAGATTTCATTTGTTAAAGTTGTTCTTACAACATTTATGTTTAGCTTATGTATAGAAGTAATCCAGCTATATTTTATGATTGGCATATTTGATGTGGACGATTTAATTCTTAATACACTTGGCGGAGCATTAGGCTATGTGGTATATGCGGTATTAAATAAAATTAGAAATTGAGTTTGGTGTGAAAAATAATGCTGATGCACTTATTTTTCACACAGCTGTCTGCTTCGGAGCGAAAGCAGATAGACTTTATGGCAGATTAGAAATTGCCTGTGCGAATTTCTAATCGCCTCTTTGCGACAAGTCGCTCAGAAATGAGGATTAATATGAGAACTGAGAGACATGGATATAAATTTACGAATAAGAATAATACGCGTGGCGGAATTATTTCGGCAATACTTGCAGTTATAGCATTAATTACAGTTGCAGCAGGTGTTATTATTTCTTATAAGAAGTCCGGAGCTGCGGGAACATTAGTAGGTGGCTTAGGTACTATGTCATTTCTGATTGCCACAGCAGGACTTATATGTGGATTAAAGAGCTTTAAGGAGAAAGATAAATTTTATCTATTTTCGTGGATTGGAACAATTTCTAACGGTATTTTGTGGTTAGGAATGTGTCTTATTATTGCGAAAGGTTTTATGTTGTGGTAGACTATATAACGAATATAACTTGCATATATGAAAGGAGATATTATTACAATGGCAAAAGTTGGAATATTAATGGGCAGTGATTCAGATCTTGACGTAATGAGCAAGGCAGCAGAAATTTTAGAAGAGTTCGGTATTGATTATGAGATGACAGTTATATCAGCTCACAGAATGCCGGATGTATTTTATGATTATGCGACACATGCTGAAGAAAGAGGTATAAAGGTTATCATTGCAGGTGCAGGCGGTGCAGCACATTTGCCGGGAATGGCAGCAGCTATATTCCAGTTACCGGTTGTAGGTGTCCCAATTCATACTAAATCATTAGGTGGTGTTGATTCACTTTATTCAATCGTTCAGATGCCACAGGGAATTCCTGTTGCAACAGTAGCTATTAATGGCGGAGCTAATGCAGGACTTATGGCAGCTAAGATTTTAGCAGTATCAGATGATGAGCTTTTAAAGAAATTGAAAGACTACAAGCAGGGACTTAAAGATAAAGTGAGTGCAAAAGCTGCTAAATTAGAAGAGATAGGCTATAAAGAATATTTAAAACAGATGTAGATTAAAACATATTAATGTTACAGACAGTAATGTGTTGAAAATATAATGCAAATAAAACAGAAAGAGGTATATTACAATGGATTACAAGAAAGCCGGAGTTGACATTGAAGCTGGATACAAATCAGTAGAATTAATGAAAGAGCATATTAAAGGTACAATGAGACCTGAAGTTTTAACTAATATCGGAGGCTTCTCAGGAGCATTTTCCATGGAAGCATTCAAGAATATGGAGAAACCAACATTAGTATCAGGAACAGATGGCGTAGGTACAAAACTTAAATTAGCATTTCTTTTAGATAAACATGATACAGTAGGTATTGACTGTGTTGCAATGTGTGTAAATGATATCGCATGTGCAGGTGGAGAACCATTATTCTTCCTTGATTATATTGCATGTGGTAAGAATGAACCTGAGAAGATTGCTACAATAGTAAGTGGTGTGGCAGAGGGTTGTAAACAGTCTAATGCAGCATTAATCGGTGGAGAGACAGCAGAGATGCCTGGCTTCTATCCTGTTGATGAATATGACCTTGCAGGTTTTGCAGTTGGTGTCGTAGATGAAAAAGATTTAATTACAGGTAAAGATATTAAAGCAGGAGATACATTAATCGGTATTGCTTCATCAGGTGTACATAGTAACGGATTCTCACTTGTAAGAAAAGTATTCAATATGACACAGGAATCTTTAAATACATATTATGATTCATTAGGTAAGACATTAGGAGAAGCATTACTTGCTCCAACTAAGATATATGTTAAGACATTAAGAAACATCAAGGAAGCCGGAGTTAAGATTAAAGGCTGCAGCCATATTACAGGTGGTGGATTCTATGAGAACATTCCAAGAATGTTACCTGACGGAATAAGAGCAGAAGTTAAGAAAGACAGCTATGAGATTCCACCAATCTTCAAGATGTTATCACAGGACGGAGATATCGCAGAAGAAATGATGTATAATACATTCAATATGGGTATCGGTATGGTACTTGCAATTGATCCTGAAGATGTTGATGCTACAGTTAAAGCAATTGAAGCAGCAGGTGAAACAGCATATGTAATCGGACAGACAGTTGCAGGTGAAAAAGGAGTTACATTATGCTAAGAATTGGCGTATTAGTATCAGGTGGAGGAACAAACCTCCAGGCGATAATAGATGCGTTAAAAGCAGGAACTATTACAAATGCTTCAATAGAGATAGTTATCAGTAATAATCCTAATGCATACGCTTTAGAAAGAGCAAAGAACAACGGAATAAATGCAGAGTGTATTTCGCCTAAGAACTTTGCGACAAGAGAAGAATTTAACGATGCACTTATTAGCAGACTTGATGAGTGCAATCTTGATTTAATAGTTTTAGCAGGTTGTATGGTTGTACTTCCTGCAAAACTTATTGCGAAATATAGAAATAAAATTATTAATATCCATCCGGCATTAATTCCATCATTTTGTGGAAAAGGTTTCTACGGACTTCACGTTCATGAAGAAGTATTAAAACGTGGTGTTAAGTTAACAGGTGCTACAGTGCATTTTGTAGATGAGGGAACTGATACAGGTCCTATTATTCTTCAGAAAGCTGTAGAAGTGAAGAATGATGATACACCAGAGATACTTCAGAGAAGAGTAATGGAAGAAGCAGAATGGAAGATAATGCCTGAGGCAATTAATCTGATTGCCAATGGAAAAGTAACTATTAAGGATAATAAAGTTATTATTTCAGAGTAACTAAGGTCTGGTACACTGATTTCTGAATAACCATATAGATATTCTGTGTTACTAGTCAGATTATTTACGAAATAGTGTACCGGATAATAATGATAGAAATAAAACTGAGTAATAAGAATCAGGTTAACAATATAAAATTCACATCATACGGAGGTTAGTCATATGAAAGTATTAATAGTAGGAAGTGGCGGAAGAGAACATGCAATAGCATGGAAAGTAGCTAAGAGCAGTAAGGTTGACAAGATTTACTGTGCACCGGGCAATGCAGGAATTGCAGAGATTGCTGAATGTGTAGATATCGGAGCCATGGAATTTGATAAATTAGTAGCATTTGCCAAAGAGAAAGCTATTGATTTAACTATTATCGGAATGGACGATCCTTTAGTAGGTGGTGTAGTAGATGAATTTGAGAAAGCGGGCTTAAGAGTATTTGGCCCTAGAAAGAATGCAGCCATACTTGAGGGTTCAAAAGCATTTTCAAAAGATTTAATGAAGAAATATAATATTCCAACAGCAGCATATGAGACATTCGATTCAGCAGAGGAAGCAATGAAATATTTAGAGACATCTAAGTATCCGATTGTTTTAAAGGCTGACGGACTTGCCCTTGGTAAAGGTGTATTAATCTGCAATACTAAAGAGGAAGCAATGGACGGCGTTAAGACACTTATGCTTGATAAACAGTTTGGACAGGCAGGAAATACAATTGTTGTTGAAGAATTTATGACAGGACGAGAAGTATCTGTATTATCATTTGTTGATGGTAACACAATTAAGATAATGACATCTGCACAGGACCATAAGAGAGCAAAAGATGGTGATAAAGGTCTTAATACAGGTGGAATGGGAACATTTTCACCAAGTCCTTTCTATACTAAAGAGGTAGATGAATTCTGTAAGAAATATATATATCAGGCTTCAGTAGATGCGATGAAAGCAGAGGGCAGAGAATTTAAAGGAATAATATTCTTTGGATTAATGCTTACAGAAGATGGACCTAAAGTTCTTGAATACAATGCAAGATTTGGTGATCCTGAGACACAGGTTGTATTACCAAGAATGAAGAACGATATAGTAGACGTATTCGAAGCATGTATAGATGGAACACTTGACAAGATTGATTTACAGTTTGAAGACAATGCTGCTGTATGTGTAGTTCTTGCATCAGACGGATATCCTGTATCTTATGAGAAAGGTTTTGAAATCAAAGGACTTGATAATTTCAAGGACAAAGATTCATACTTTGTATTCCATGCAGGAACAAAGTTATCAGATGGAAAGATTGTTACAAATGGAGGACGAGTTCTTGGTGTAACAGCAACAGGAAAAGATTTAAAAGAGGCAAGAGCCAATGCTTATGAAGCAACAAAATGGATAGATTTCGATAATAAATATATGAGAAACGACATTGGAAAAGCTATAGACGAGGCATAAAAGGTTTAGCTTGAATATACGAAAGGGTGTTTTAGGTGGCAATATCTAAGAAAAGAAAAATACTTATTGCTTCCATAGCATTAATGATGTCAATGTTAGGTGTTCTGATATTTCAGTATTCTAAGACATTAGCTTATAATGAAAAATCAGGAACGGTTAACGCTGACGTATTAAATGTAAGAACCGGAGCCGGAACTAATAACGGAAAACTTACCTATAATGGGAAGAATGTCCAGCTTGTAAATGCTGAGAAAGTTACCATTATTGATGAAGCTAAGGCAAGCGATGGTGCGGTATGGTATAAGATAAAATTTAATTATTCCAAAGGCAATGGAGTAGAACTTACCGGATATGTACATAGTGCATATATAGATGTTGATAATGTTATATATACTCCTGATGCTGATTTTGAATCATATCTCACTAAACAGGGCTTTCCGGAAAGTTATAAAGTTAAATTAAGACAACTTCATGCCAAGTATCCAAATTGGATATTTGTAGCAGATAATTTATCTTATGACTGGAATGATGCTGTTAAGAATGAAAGTATACTTGGAAGAAGTCTTGTTCACACAAGTTCAATCAGCTCATGGAAATCATTAGCGACAGGTGCATATAACTGGGAAACAGGTAAGTGGGCTACGTTTGACGGAAGTTCATGGGTGGCAGCATCCGAAGAATTAGTGGCGTATTGTATGGACCCACGTAATTTCTTAGATGAGACTTATATATTCCAGTTTGAAATGCTATCGTATAATTCAAGTATACATAAAAAATCTAATGTAGATACGCTACTCAGTGGTACATTTATGAGTGGAACTGAGACACAGAGCGGAAAATCATATTCGACAATATTTATGGAAGCCGGACAGAAGTCAGGAGTAAGCCCATACCATCTTGCTGCAAGAGTTAAACAGGAGGTAGGTACGGCAGGAACAACAGGTGGTGTAACAGGATATTATGCACCATCAACCGGCAATGTATATAGAAATGTTTATAATTTCTATAATATTGGAGCATATACTGCAAATGGCAGAGGTGCAGTAGAAAATGGCCTGATATGGGCATCTAAGACAGACGACACAACATTAAGACCATGGAATACTAAGTATAATGCAATTGTCGGTGGTGCGATTTATATAGGCAAAGGTTATATAAATGTTGGTCAGGATACTGTATATTATGAGAAATTCGACTTTGCGGGGACTCCATATACACATCAGTATATGACTAATGTATTAGCACCAAAGTCTGAAGCACTTAGTATGTCAAAGGCATACAGTTCTTCTATGAAAAACAGTGTGTCATTAGTATTTAAGATACCGGTATTTAAGAATATGCCTGCTAATGCATGCAGTTGTCCGACAGGTGATGGAAGTCCTAATAACATACTTGATAAATTGATTGTTGATGGATATGCACTAACTCCTACATTTGATAAGTTCACACAGAATTATGATCTTATAGTGGCTAATAATGTAGATAGCATTAAGATAAGTGCTTCTGCAATTGATAGTCAGGCAAGTATTAGTGGAACAGGCAAGATAGCACTTAAAGTCGGAAATAATACGATTAAAATTGTGGTGACTGCTAAGAATGGTAATAATAGAACCTATACATTAAACGTTGTCCGTAAGGCAGCAGATATTAATAACAATCCTACAACTAAACCAACTACCAAGCCGACACAGCCTACAACGCAGCCGACTACAAAACCACAGGAGACAACACAGCCGACTACGAAGCCACAGACTGCAAATTATACAACATCCTATAAGATACTCAATAATGATTATCTTACAGGAATAGATGTTGGAACTACGGCTGCCGGACTTTCAAAGCAATTTACACTTAGCAATTGTAAGCTGACTGTATATAAGTCTGACGGAAAGACGAAGAATGACGGAATTATCGGAACCGGTAACAGAGTTATTATTACGGATAATAGTGGCAAGAAGTTAAGGGAATTCATATGTGTTATATATGGAGATGTCAATGGAGATGGCAAGATATCTATTTTAGATATGACTCGTCAGAAGAGAGATATTCTCGGAATCAGTAAACTGTCAGGTGCAGCACTGATAGCGGGAGATGTTAATAAGAATAATGGAATAGACATAAGAGATATGACACAGATTAAGAGAGATATATTAGGAATAAAGAAAATTAGTCAATAACAGAGTAAGGTACGATAAGTGCAAACGGAATGGAGATTAAAATGAAATCAAAATTAAGCAAAATTATGGCGGGGATTATTGTATGCTTTGCAATTATGATGATGAGTAACATCAGAGCAAATGCTGCGAACGCAAATGTTAATGTATCTTCTGCAAGTGGCTCTGTTGGTGATACAGTTACAGTTGATGTAACAGTTACACCAGAAGTTGCTGCTGTAGCACAGATAGCGGTAGCATATGATACTAACTATCTTGAATGTGTAGGCGGTGGAAATGGTGGAACTGCCGGAATAGTTATGGATATACTTGATATAGCTGAAGGTTCATCAGGCAAGATGTCTATTTCATTTAGATTAAAGAAAGCAGGAACTGCAGCAGTTACGATTTCAAACGCAAGCACAAGTATTGCTGCGACAGCAGATGATTCGGAACTTAATATTAATAAAGCAGATGGATCAGTAACTATAAAAGCTGCAACAGCAGCTTCAAGTGATAGTCGTCTGTCAGGACTTGTAGTTCAGGCTGTAAGTCAGAGTGGAGATAGTCAGACAGTAAGTTATTCACCATCATTTTCACCTGAAGTATTTGATTACAAAGCTGATTTGCCTGCAAATACAGTTAAATTAGTTATTTCAACGACACTTTCAGATAAGAATTCGACAACAAAAGTTTCAGGAACAAGAATTGATCCGGGTGACAATAAGACAACGATAACAGTAGTAGCTGAAGATGGTACGCAGAGTAAATATACTTTATACACTACAAGACCTAGTGAAAATGAAACTACAACTAATCCTGAATCACCACAGGAGAGTTCAAGTGAATTACAGACTACGGACTTTGATCGTTCGCCAAAGTTAATAAGTGATATTAATAAATATATAATTCAGGATTTTTCATTAGTGTCTGTACCAGAAGGATTTGAAGAAAGTACTACAACATATAATGGAGAAACAGTGGCAGCAGTAAAAGGAATTGCTAAAGAACTTACACTTTTATGCCTGGCAGATGATGCACAAGGTTCTAATGCATCATTCTATATTTATAATGAGATTTCAGGTGCCATAAATAAGATGATTAATATTACTACATCACAGAAAATCTATACGATTATACCTACAGGTGATGATTATGTTGGCCCGGAAGGATATACAAAGACAGAGTTAGATATAAATGGCGAGAAGGTAAGTGCATGGGTTAAAACACCTGATTCAGGATTTTATGTTGTATATGCAATGAATTGGGATGGTGAGAAAGCTCTCTACATATATGATTCGAAGGAACAGACTATGCAGAGATTTGTTGAAGGTGCTAAATCAGAATCAGTAGATGATGAGCCGGGTGAGGAGAATAAGGAGTATCTTGCTATGAAGAAAAAATATGATGATATGTATGATGAATATGTTAATGATCATTCAAAGAAAAACAGAATTATTATTATACTTGGAATTATTGTAATCGGTGCCGCAATTGGTATTGCTGCATTAATATACAGACTTCGTACAAAGAAATCAGGTTTTATCGACGAAAATAATGAAGATGAAGAAGATGAATTAGAAGAAATTGGAAGTGAACAGGGGCAGAAAGAATTAAAGCTTGATATGGTAGCTCAGGTAAATGAAATGAAAGCTGAAAAACTTGCAGCCCAGGTAAATGAAATGATGAATGAGTCTGAGTCAGAAGACAATGAAGTGGAAAATGATGAAGAAATTAGCTTAAATGAAGTTGAAGATTCATCAAATGAAGTAAATGAAAATAAATCTGCTGAATCTGAGGCTATAGAAGATGAATCACATGGTGATGAAATAGAGAATTCTATAACAGATAATTCAGAGGAAGAAGTAACAGATAAAAATTCAGCAGAAGATGAAAATGTGAAATCTGAAATGAAAATTGCAAAGGAAGAAACATTTTTAGCAGATGGTCAGTCAAAAGGAAATAATGGCAAAGATAAAGAAACTGATAAATCAGGTGAAAATGAACCATATCTTATAAATATGGAAGATGATGACCCGTTTGAAATAGAATTTGTAGACTTAAATGATGGTGATGATACTAAATAGTCAGCTTGACAAATAGTTACGTTTGTTATATCCTAAGTATAACAAACGTGATTGTGAAAGGTTAGTGATTATATGGTATTAGAAATCGATTTTAATAGTGATGAAGCTATTTATATGCAGTTACGAAATCAGATAATTCTTGCCATAGCGACAGATGAGATAAAGGAAGGTGATTCCTTACCTTCGGTAAGAAGAATGGCGGATAATGTTGGAGTGAATATGCATACTGTAAATAAAGCATATTCAGTTTTAAGACAGGAAGGATTTCTTAAACTGGACAGAAGACATGGTGCTATAATTGCATTGGATATTGACAAATTAAGAGCCTTGGATGAGATGAAATTCGAGATGAAGGTCATTTTAGCCAAGGCTATTTGCAAAAATATTACTGAAGAAGAAGCTCATGAAATTGTTAATGAGATATATAATGAGTTTCGTTAATTGTACTTAGGGAAAATGATTAGTAAGAAAGTGGAGGTAGTACATGAAGGAAAAATACACTAAAGTAGCTAAGCAGGCTTTAATTTATGCAAAAAGTAAATCTGAAAATTGTGGTCATGGATATATAGGAACGGAACATTTATTATTGGGATTATTATCAGATGCATCATCTGTAACAGGAATAATTCTAAGAGATAATAATGTCAAGCGTGATAAAATTGAAAAATACATTGAGTCCATTACGGCTCCAACAAGCGCAACATTGGTGATAGACGAACCGTCATATACACCAAAAGCACAGAGAGTATTAGAAAATGCAGAAAAATATGCCGCAAGGACCAACGATGAATTAATTGGTTCGGAACATATATTGCTCGCACTATTAAGAGAACGCGACTGTATTGCAGTAAGACTTCTTAATACAATGAATATCAATCTTAAAAATGTATACGCACAGATATTAGAGACTATGGGAATACCGGCAAGCGTTTTTAAAGATGAAATTGCTATAGCATTTGGCAGCCAACAGGTGTCAAATGACAGAAAGCAGCGAGGAGGTCAGGGTACATCTGCACTGGAACAGTTTGGAGTAGATTTGACAGCAAATGCATTAGAGGGTAAATTAGATCCTGTAGTGGGACGAGCTGATGAGATATCAAGAGTAATCCAGATTCTAAGCAGAAGAACTAAGAACAATCCATGCCTTATCGGTGAACCGGGTGTTGGTAAGACTGCAATTGTTGAGGGAATAGCCAGAAGAATTGTGGATGGAAATGTTCCTGATACTGTTAAGGATAAGAGACTTATTACCCTTGATTTGGCAGCAATGGTAGCTGGTTCAAAGTATCGTGGCGAATTTGAAGAGAGAATTAAACGCCTTATTAATGAAGTTAAGGAAGATGGAAATGTTTTATTATTCTTAGATGAGATACACACAATTATAGGTGCGGGCGGTGCAGAAGGTTCGATTGATGCAGCGAACATTTTAAAACCGGCACTTGCAAGAGGTGAGATACAGATTATCGGTGCGACAACTGTTAATGAATACAGAAAATATTTTGAAAAAGATGCAGCACTTGAAAGAAGATTCCAACCTGTAAATGTTGAGGAACCTACGGTAGATGAGACGATTGCCATATTAAACGGATTAAAAGAGAAATATGAAGAACATCATAATGTTATCATAAGTGACGATGCGATATTAGCGGCAGTAAACATGTCAGAGAGATATATTAATGACAGATATCTGCCTGATAAAGCTATAGATTTAATGGATGAAGCGGCGGCTAAAGTTAAGTTAGCTAAAGTAACTGTTAAAGAATCGACTATAGATGTGAAAAAAGAGCTTGATGAATTAGAGCAGGAAAAGATTGCTGCCATAAGAAGCAGAAAGTTCAAAGATGTCAAACAGATTATGGCAAAGGAAGAGAAGCTTAAGGCTAAATACGAAGAGATAAACAGCAGACGTAACAGAGACAGTAAAAATGTACCTGTTGTCCATGAGAATGACATAGCAGAAGTTGTATCTATTTGGACAAAGATTCCGGTTGCCAAGCTTACAGAGAAAGAATCAGCCAAATTAAAGAAACTAGAGGCAACACTTACAAAGAGAGTAGTCGGACAGGAGGAAGCTGTCAAGGTTGTTGCAAATGCAATAAGACGAGGCAGAGTTGGACTTAAAGATCCACGCAGACCAATTGGTTCATTCTTATTCTTAGGACCTACAGGTGTAGGTAAGACAGAATTATCAAAAGCATTGGCAGAAGCTGTATTTGGTGACGAGAACTCTATGATAAGAGTAGATATGTCAGAATATATGGAGAAACACAGTGTTTCTAAATTAATTGGTTCACCACCGGGATATGTTGGATATGATGATGGTGGACAGTTAAGCGAAAGAGTAAGAAGAAATCCTTATTCAGTAATATTATTTGATGAAATAGAGAAAGCACATCCTGATGTGTTCAATGTATTATTACAGATTCTCGACGAGGGACATATTACAGACAGTACAGGACGAAAAGTTGATTTCAAGAATACAGTCATCATAATGACATCAAATGTTGGTGCTCAGAAGATAATAGAGCCAAAACATTTAGGATTTGTAACAGATATAAGTGAAGAGAAGAATTATGAATTAATGAAGAAAGGTGTTATGGAAGAAATAAAAGAATTATTTAAGCCGGAACTCCTTAACAGAATTGATGAAATAATTGTATTCCACTCATTACAGAAAGAGAATATGAAGCAGATATTAAATATTATGCTTAATGAGATTTCTGTACGTGCAGAAAAACAACTTAATATAAAAATTAAGGTGTCCGGAGCGGCAAAAAATGTTATAATAGATGAAAGCTTTGATAAGAAGTATGGCGCCAGACCACTTAGACGTAAACTTCAGACTATGATAGAAGATAAACTTGCAGAAGAAATATTAGATGGCAATGTTAAAAGTGGTGACGAAGTAAGTATAGGTACAAGTGGCAAAAAACTGAAATTTGAAGTATCTGGTAACAAGATAAAATAAAAATATACAAAATGCAGGAGGATATAGTATGTCAGTAGTAAAAGAATTATTGCGTGCAGAGGCAGATGGAACACTTAGTTTTGGTAACTATGAGTTAGGAGAGAAGTCTAAATTATCAGACTTTGAACACAAAGGTGATATGTATAAAGTCAAAACCTTTAAAGAGATAACTAAGTTAGAGAGAAATGGAATGTTCGTATACGAATCAGTTCCAGGAACAGCAGTTAATAATTTCTATGAATCAGATACAGAAGTATGCTTTACAATTGAAGGTGAAGATGATGCACAGATTACAGTAGAGGCTGAAGATGGTGCAACATATAAAGTATATGTAAATGATATAAATGTAGGTAAGGTAACAGCAAACCTTGGTGGGAAATTAGTAATAAGTGTAGAAATTAATAAAGGTGAGACTTCAAAAGTAAGATTAGTAAAAGAATAATTTGTACACAAGAGGCCTGCCACATATGATATGTGGCAGGTTTTACTTTTATATAAGTTTAGAATTAACATAGGTTTAGGATTAACATAAGTTTAGAATTAACATAGGTTTAGGATTAACATAGCTTAGTGTTTAAAATGAAAGGATTATATATGGCAGGAAAGACAAAAGGAAGTGTATTTTTCTGTAAAGAGTGTGGATATGAGTCCTCAAAGTGGTTAGGACAATGTCCTGGTTGCAGAGAATGGAATACATTTGTTGAAGAACCGGTTATTAAGAAAGGCAATAGTGTTGTAAGGGCGATTGGTGATATTCCGACTCCGACACAGCTATCAGATATTTCGTTAGACAATGAAGATAGAACGAAAACAGGTATGGAGGAATTAGACAGGGTGCTTGGTGGAGGCATTGTGAAAGGTTCTCTGATACTTGTAGGAGGCGACCCTGGAATTGGCAAATCTACACTATTATTACAGGTATGTAGAAATCTTAGTGAATGTGGTAAAAATATATTATACGTTTCCGGAGAAGAGTCATTAAAACAGATTAAGATAAGAGCAACCAGAATTGGAGAATTTAAAGACGGTTTAACACTTCTGTGTGAAACAGATTTAGAAATAATAGAAGAGATAATTAAGAAATTCAGTCCTGATGTAGTAGTGATTGATTCGATACAGACCATGTTTAAAAATGACATCTCATCAGCACCAGGCAGTGTAAGTCAGGTAAGAGAGTCTACTAATGTATTTATGCAACTGGCTAAAAAACTGTCCATAACAATATTTATTGTAGGGCACGTTACAAAAGAGGGCGTAGTCGCAGGACCAAGGGTACTTGAACATATGGTTGATACCGTCCTCTATTTCGAGGGTGACAGACACGCAGCATACAGAATATTAAGAGGTGTAAAGAACAGGTTTGGTTCAACAAATGAAATAGGTGTATTTGAAATGCATGAAAATGGATTAAACGAAGTGAAGAACCCATCGGAATTTATGTTGAATGGAAAACCAGAGGGTGCATCAGGTTCCGTAATTGCGTGTTCAATAGAGGGAACCAGACCAATACTTATTGAAATTCAGGCATTAGTTTGCAGAACGAATTTCGGAATACCAAGAAGAACAGCAGCAGGTACAGATTTCAACAGGGTAAATCTGCTTATGGCAGTCTTAGAGAAGCGCATCGGACTTCAGATAAATGATTGCGATGCCTATGTAAATATTGCCGGAGGAATAAAATTAAATGAACCAGCACTGGATTTAGGAATTATTATGGCAATTGTATCAAGCTATAAGAACAGTGTAATCGATAGCAAGACAATTGTATTTGGCGAAGTGGGTTTATCAGGTGAGGTAAGAGCTGTAAGTATGGCAGAGCAAAGAATTACTGAAGCAGCGAAGTTAGGTTTTGAGGTGTGCATATTACCACAGGCATCGTTAGATGGCATACAGAATAAACATAATATAAAACTTATTGGAGTTAAAAATATTTCAGAGGCTATTAATTTAATCTAAACAGCATCTATATAATCTTCTTATGTAAAAATACAATGTAATTATTGTTATACAGAAAAGCAATATTATACAGAAAAGCAATATTATACAGAAAAGATAATGCTATATAAAAAACAATGTTATACAAAAAGATGACATTATATAGAAAGTTTTGAATAAAAAAAATAAGTGTCCGGATAATGAGACACTTATTTTTTATTACATTACAACGATGAGGAAAATGTAATGTATACCGCAACGAAAATGTATTGGTATAAACAATGTATAAGGAGAAAATGAAAAAATTATATGAAAAAGGAAATATAATTTTTTCAAAACCTACTATTTCATTCTGTCGCACGTATCTACAAAAACATTAATGAAATATAGGTAAAATATGAAAAAGAAAAATGCTCAAAAGTTATTTACTTTTGATACTGTATATACTAAAAGATAAATATGATGAAAAAATGTACATTATATGAAAAAAATGTGAAAAAGAATATTTATCTGGTCCCAAAAACAAAATTATAAAAAAGTCAAAAAAAGTTGAAAAAAGTTGTTGACAAAACCAAACCATAGTGATAATATATTCAAGTCGCTTGTGAGACAGTAAGTC
>OMVQ01000103.1 GCA_900314555.1 uncultured Eubacteriales bacterium
CCACACTCTTTAATATTTACAGATTTTCAAGGTTCAAATGAGCCTTTTTCTTTTGACTCGTTTTTTCATAGGTCACTTGACACTATCGCTGCCTACTCTAAATCTGAAAGATTTCCAAAGGAATAGCCCATTTCTTCCCATTTAGTCAGTAATTCATCTAAAATATCTCCATTAGTTCTCGAGGTGCTATGTAATAAAACTATTGCGCCCGGGTGAATTCTTCCTAAAAGCTTTTTAAATGCCTCTTCTTTCGCAGGCTGTTTGTCATCATACCAGTCTACATATGCAAGACTCCAGAAAATTGTCTTATAGCCTGAATCATTTGCCATACTAAGACTTTCCTTGCTATATTTACCCTGAGGCGGACGATATAGCTTTACTAAATCTTTACCTGTTATTTCTTTATATTTATTTTCTACATCTGTGAGTTCTTTGGTGAATTTTTCATTTGTGAGAGTAGACATATCATAATGATGATATGAATGATTTCCAACGTTATGTCCCTCATCAGCCATTCTTTTAACCAAGTCGGGATTAGTTTCAAGAAAATTTCCAACTACGAAGAATGTAGCCGGAGCATTGTGTTTCTTTAGTGCATCTAATATTTTTTCAGTATTTCCATTCTCATATCCCACATCAAATGTGAGATATATCTTTTTATCATTTTCATTTCCAACATAAAAGGCATTATATTGCCTCAATTCCTCAGCCGATGAATTACCAACCGGTGTACTTCCCTCGTTCTGGAAGCTAAGTCCCCAGTTCATGGTATTTAGCTTATTCTCGTTAAAGCTTACATTTACACATTCATCAACAATTGCCGCTATTCCATTACCAAATAAAAATGCAAGGGCAAATATTGCGATTATCAGTAGAATTTTCTTCTTCACTAACAATTCTCCATCTGATTTCAAAATACCTGTGTAAACAAAATTTCAATTTTCAGTTTACAGGGCATATATTTTGCTCTCACTCCATTAGTCGGACATTTTATATAATTTGTTCGCTTTCATCGTACAAATTATATAAAATGTTCGCCTAAAGTCGCAATTCGCATAATATATGATCTGTAAACAAGAAGTTCTGAACCGGATGTTGTCACATAGTTTTGAAATCATATATTTATTAGTAATATATATGATTTTTTTAATAATATATAACTAGCTAATGATTATTTGTTTATTCATCTTTTAGTCCATACATTCACATCAAGGTTATTCATTTATGACAGCATTTACTCCCACTAAGCTAAGGAATATTAGAGTCTGTGTCATAGATGCATACCTTGATACAAGTCTTTTAATTAATTTATTCTTATCTGAATTCCATATGTTTTCCAATCAATATACACTTCGCATCTGTTCCATGCCCTATATCCATTGTTCTTGCAACCGGAATATCTCTTCCTGCGTATTTTTGTACAAGTTCTTCTACCGATGGTACGAATATATCGGCATCTAATCTTGTAAATGTTCCTAACAGTATACCATTTATCTTCTCAAATGCGCCCATCTGTCTTAGCTGGCACAAATATGTTGCAACCTGCTGTGAGGTTGAATTAAGTCCCTCGAGTAATAATATCTTACCTTTAAAATCAGGCATATATTCTGTTCCTGCTAACTTAAGGAAACATCTTATATTTCCTCCGATTACAGTTCCCTCCATATATCCCTCCTGGATAAAATAATACTCAATGTCGGTTAAAGCATTTCCATCGTCTATAATTGTATTTTTGAAATTTTTAATCTGTTGTTCGCTATCTTTATAGATTAGATTTCTTATCTGATATAATCCTGATACGTTCCCAGTCTTAGCATAAATTGCATTTATTACTGTAGTAAGGTCACTATAGCCATAGAAAATCTTAGGATTATCTCTTATAATGTCATAATCTAAATATTCTAAGACTTCATTTGCAATATCACCACCTGATATATCAAATATAGCCTTAATTTCCTTATCTTTATAGAAATTCATCAATGCATCTGCCTTATCTTTGGCATCTCCGCTGAAATATGAATCAGTCTCATAAATATAATCACTTATGACAGGCTCTAATCCAACTTCGTTAGTAATTGTATCTATTAAATATTCAATTTTCTCTTTGTATTCTTTGGTCTGTCCGTTAGAACAACCGACTATTCCTATTCTGCTTCCTTTTTGCATATGCCAGTCCTCGGTATTCATATCATTTATCTTAATATTACATTCTTTATATTAGCACATTCATATAATAACTGTCTATATAAGGTCATATTTTTTCTTAACACGCTCAATCTTATCCATCATTGGATTGGTTAATAAGATAGTAAATATTAATGTAGCCACGCCATTTACTAAATCAATAGGAAATCCTGTTACATAATAGCTTATTAAAGTAGCCTTATTAAGTCTGGCGTGCGCCATAACAGCTGCCGCAGGATTCATAATTCCGCCGTATATTACAACTGCTGCGAGAAAACCATATACTGCTAACATAATAACATTTGGTCTGTTCTTTCTCTTTCTAAAAATTATTCCAGACAGAAAGCCGATAATTCCAAGTGCAAACATCTGCCATGGTGTCCAGGGACCTTGTCCGAATATAATGTTTGACACTAACATTGTTACCGCACCAACTAAAAAGCCACTTTCTGCACCAAGACTTACTCCTGTAATTATTACAATTGCCGTTATCGGCTTAAATTCCGGCAGCATATAGAATGCAAGCCTGCCTGCCACTCCTATCGCACATAATACGGAAATCATTACTATCTCTCTTGCTTCCCTCTTTCTTCCCTCAAATATAATGAAAAATGGGGCTATGGCTTCTAGCAGAACCAATAATGAAATAAACAGATATTTCCTGTCATCGAAATAATAAATTCCACTAAAAATTGTTATGGGAATGGCTATCAGAAACATAATTGCCATAAATATATTCTGCTTTTTGATAGCATTAACCTGGCTTATATTATCCTTAGTTTTTCCTACTTCATTATCTGGATTATTTTCTTCTTTTTTTATTTCATTATCATTAATATTATTTTTATCTCTGTTACTTTTTAAATCATTTACACTATCATCTGTATTATCCTCATTTTTGCACGCCTCTATTATATCACTCGCAGTAATTGCTCCCTCAATAATTCCTCGCGACATTCTGTTTGCGGCAGTTGTATAGAAACTATTTCCCTTAAAGAACCTGTATGGAACATTTTCTGCAACAATATTTCCATCAAAGAACAATGCACATCTATGGGTAAATTCAGCACAAAACTCCACATCATGGCTTACCATTATTATGGTTTTTCCACTATCTGATAACTTATTGATTATTTTAGCAAACTCTGTTTTATATTCATTATCTAAGCCTTTAGTCGGCTCATCTAATAGAAGAATATCAGGCTTAGTAAGAAGTACCATTGCAAGTGCTACTCTTTGCTGTTCACCACCTGATAAGTCATATGGGTGTCTGTCTGTAAACTCACTAAGTCTGCACATCTTAATAACTTCACTGATTTGTTCTTTATCCTTACTTATGTCCGACAGATTTTCAGCTACCGTTTTCTTAACAAATAATGTCTGTGGGTTCTGTGGCAACATTATAATCTTTTTATCATCATTTAGCTTAATCTTTCCTCTGTATGGTTTTCTGATGCCACATATAACTGATAGAAGTGTACTTTTGCCTGTACCATTTCCACCAAGAATACTATATATTTCACCTTTATGCACATTCAGGCTTACATCTTTTAACACATCTTTGCCATTCTTCTCATATTTGAAACATATGCCTTTAAGTTCAATAACTTCTTCATCAAAATTATAATTTTTCTCTTCAATAAATTTTTTAATATTATTTTCTCTACTGTAAGCCTCTAACCATTTTCTTCCCTGATTAACATTTAATGGACATTTTCCATATAAAACACTACTATATACACGAATCGGAACAGGCATAGATAATAACATACTATGCTTCATATCCCTTAATTTCTGACACATAACCTCAGGCACATCATCGATTATAATTTCTCCGCTATCCATAACGATAACCCTGTCGCTCTGTGGTATAATCTCTTCTAATCTGTGTTCTGTAATGATAATCGTTATTCCTAATTCATGATTTATCTTGAACAGCATATTGATAAATTCTGATGCTGCAATCGGGTCTAACTGGCTTGTAGGCTCGTCTAATATTATTACTTTCGGAAGCATTGTCATAATCGAAGCAAGGCATAATAGCTGCTTCTGTCCTCCCGACAGTTCAGAAACATTTCTATAAAACCAGTCCTCAATTCCGAAAAATGCTGCCATTTCAGCTACTCTCTGTCTTATTACTTCATTATCATATCCAAGACTTTCAAGCCCGAAAGCTAACTCATGCCATACCTTATCAGTTACTATCTGATTATCAGGGTTCTGCGATACAAAGCCTATATTTTCAGCCTGACTTCTCTCATCACACTCTGTAAGGGCTTTTCCCATAAATAAGATTTCGCCATTTCTCTGTCCTGCCGGTTCAAGCACTGATTTCAAATGTCTTAATAATGTACTCTTTCCACAGCCTGATGCTCCACATAATGTTACAAATTCGCCCTCTTCTATATTAAGATTAATATTATTAAGGACTTTTCTTTCGCTTTCAGGATATTCAAATTCTAATTGATTTATTGAAAATATTTTCATTTCGTCTCTTTATCTCCACAATCTAATGCACATTTATTTCTGTTCTTTTAAATCTATAACTATCACATATATCTATCAACATTGGAATACTACATATTATGACAAATAATGCATAAGCCATCACCGACCATATATTTGCAAGATTTCTTTCAAATACCGGATAGTATCTGTAATACATTTTATCATTTGTCACCAGCCATATAAATGCCATCGTGCATACACTCATAGCTGTTAATGCAATACTGTCTCTTTTATGAAACTTATAAATTGAAAATGCTGTTCTTCCAGGAAGTCCGTATCCTCTTGACTTCATAGAATCTGCTGTCTCAATCGAGTTCTCCAACGACCACGTAATCATAATTGATAAAATTGCAGCCAGATTTCTAATTCTTATAAATACATTTCCCTGATTAATATCTCTTCCCATACATCTTCTCGCTTCCCTGACTCTTATAAACTGCTCCTTGAATCTTGGAACATATCTAAGAGACATTGAGATTATCAGACTTAAATGCGGAATTATTCTTCCGAAAATGTATATGAATTTATCAGATGTCATAATAACATTATAGATAGCAAACCACAATATTACACTCATCATAAGTAATGCCATAAATATTCCATATATTATTGATTCAAGTGTAAGTGGATTCCCTGTCTTAAAATAGCCTAAAATCGTCATTCCCTCATGATTAAATAACGGATTAATAACTATTATCATAATTGTCATAGTAACTAAAAGTTTTAATCTGCCAATAACTTTCTTAATCCCTGTCAGATAAGTCAGATATACAAGCGACATTATAAGTGAAATACATATAATTACCGGGTGCATTGAAAACATGGCTATTGCAATCACAATTACGAAATATGCCAGATTAACAATAGGATGATATCCTGCAAAGCTGTCTATATTTTCCATTAATTCATTCCCCCTCCTACGTCTTTTCCCAAATCACATGTATACTGCCACCTTATTACATCGCCCTTTTTTACGATATACTGAGAACAACCATAATTCGGAAATACTCCATTTACACTATACATCCAACCCGATAATGAGCCACAATCAAATTCATACAAATTATAAATTCCTTCAATGTATGAACTGTTATATAATGGAGTGAAGCTTGCCTCCATATGAATTTTATTATCCTTACATACCCTCTGTAAAATATCAAATACACTTTCTCCCTCTTTAAATGTAACTTTTTTCTCCTTTAATATCCAGCCATCCTTTGGAACAATATCTTTTTTATCCTTATCTAATTTACTCATATTATTAAGTATGGTGGCGCAGGATATCGATATGGTGCAGGTGTTTTCATTCTTATCAGAGTTGCTTCCCGTATTACTATTCGTATTACCATTCTGATTATTGCCTGAATTATTAGATGTTGATGTATTAGAATTTCCGTTAGTATTCTGCTCATTACTACCATCTGATATATTTGTACCCGGACTACTTATATCCGTTTTATTACTGTCTGACTCAGCTCCTGCTGAATTATCTGCATCTGACGAAGTATTACCATGTGAACCCGGATTTTGTTCTCCATTCTGATTGTCTGCTTTACTATTATCATTATATGCTGATGTATCCTGAGCTTCACTGTTACTATCTGATACATCTGTATTAGATTTATTATCTTTTTCTTCCTTACTATCCGTCTGATTATTTCCAGACTTATCATTATGTTTATCACTACTGCTATTCTTTACATTGTGTCTATTTTCTGCTTTATCGCTTGTAGCACTACTTTGTAATTCACTTTCAATAGATTTATTATCTTTTGAATTACCTGAAGATGCAGGTTTCTCTCCTGATAAGAAAGCTACTGTAAGTACTAGCAGCACAAATGCTACTCCTATTATTTTATTTCTATTCACTTTTAACCATTCTTTTATTTTCGAAATATTCATAGTTTTTAACCTTTTCTATAAGATTCCAAATTATCATTTTCGTATTATAAACCAGCGTTTAATACTTAAAATAGAATTATAAATATTTTATCATATGTTAAAATATAAAGACGCTATATCAAAGAATATAGCGCCTTTATGAATTACTTCTTTATGAATAAGATTATCGCTTTACGATATTATGCTGTTACATCTTTCTTACGCTTAATTCTATATATTACATATACGCCTGTTCCTGAAGCTGTCATTAACAATGCATATAATAATATATTAGTATAATCGCCTGTTTTTGGCAATGAATCTTTATCATTTCCTGATGTTTTATCATTATTCTTAATAGATGTATCTGTTGAATTGTTTCCGTTATTATCAGATTTGTTATCTGACTTATTGTCGTCTTTCTTATTATCATCAGACTTGTTGTCGTCAGATTTGTTATCATCTTTCTTATCATCATCTTTGATAACAGGATTACTAATCTTAGTAACATCACTCATATCATAGATTGAAGTGCTGTTCTCAACTAATCTCTTATATGCAACTAATGCTAAATAAGCCTGTTCTGTTGCCATTTCATTAGCATCTCCGCCTTTAAGGTGACAGAAGTTACCATCTGAGAGATAGAGGCTGTTAAGTGCTGACATAACTGAAACACCATTTTTAATGAATCTTGTCTCTGTTCTAGGATTAATTCCCATAACTGATAATGCGATTACTACCTGTGCTGTACTTTCGCAGTTAGTTGCTGCATAATTACCGAAACTTCCATCAGAATTCTGTACCATTTCGAAGTATCTTAATGCTCCGTCTACTGCATCCTCCACAGCTTCACTTTCGTTATAATATTTAGCTAAAGCCTGAACTGCCATTGCTGTAATATCCACATCATCTTCGTCACCATTAAGTGTAAAGCCACCATTTGACATCTGGTTATCAAGAATAAAGTTAATTAATTTATCTTTTAATGCTGCCATCTCATCATCTGATAATGATGGAACTTTGTAATCGTTACTGTCTAATGCGATTAATGCCCAGATAGCACCGTTTACGCCCTGTTTAACATCATAATCAAAATCACCAAGAGGCTCTAATAAGTTATATCCTGCAATATCTGTAACATCATATCCTAATGATGTTAATGCAAGAATCATTCTCGAATTATCTGTTGATTTAGCATTATGAAGTTTAGAACTTCCTATTGCTTTAACATATTCATATGCATTTTTGAAATATCCCTCTTTGAATGTATCACTAATCTGTGATGCTCTTGATAAACCAATAACTTTCCATTCACCACCGATTGAATTTACGATTGGAACTTCGCCATTATTAAATTTATCTGTTACTTCATTAAAGATATTCTCTGTCTTAATTGCTGTATCTGATTTAATATTTAAGATATAGATTACAGGTTCTTTGTCACCATTCTGTACAATTACTCTTACTTTTCTGTTATCTTCATTTACGGAAATATTAGCAACACCATCTGTAATTCTCTGGTTGTTAACATATACATTGTCACTTTCTGATACACCTTTTACGGAAATATTAACTGATGATATATCATTTACAGTAACATCATATTCATTAACACCATCTTTTAATTCAACTTCTTTTGAAACACCATTTTCGTCTGTTATAACGATTGATTCCGGTTTATCTGTTCTACCAACATTTTCCTCTGCTGCAGTTGTTCTTACAACATAACTTACTTCTGTTGATTTTTCTCCAAATACACCTGCCCAGATATTAGATGCTGTAACAACCTTTACATAATGAACACCGTTAGGAAGTTCTACAGGATTACCATCCTCGTCAACAGCCCACTCAAGGTCGAAACCGTTAGATTCAGCATTTTCTGTATAAGGGTTAACATCTGCACCGATTGTGCCATTTTTGAAATAATCTACATAACCGAATTTAGTTGCTCCTGAATATGAAGCTGTAGAACTGTCACCATAAATTGTACCATCTACACAAGGTAATAAGATTCCCTTTAATGTAATTGTATCATTTTTAGCAAGGTCATTCATATAATATGTTGAAGCTGATACCCATGCACCTGTATAAAGGCTTCCGTCATTTGAACCACCCTGGTTATCTGTCCATGCAGTTTTACCATTCTTTGCCTTTGTATAAGTTATCTCATAATCTGTAATTGTTGAATCTTCATAATGTTCTGAACCTGCAAGTGCGTACCATTTCTCACCATCTTCTGATACCCATACCTGACCTGGTTCTCCGGCACTTCCGCCTGATGCAAATGAGTTACCATATACATAGAAGTCAATACCGTATCTATTATTAGGATTATTCTCAATTGGTTTGTCATAATAATATGTTATATATCCACCAAAGTTACCTAATGAACGAAGTGTACCACCAAGTGTATTCTCCGGTGCTGAACCATATGAACCTGCATTAGTATACTGGCTGTTGATACATAAGTAATCAACTACCTTATCAGGTACATCATATTTGCTCTTCTTAATAGCTTTAAATGAATAGCTGTTAGAAATTCCATTCTCTGCTTCTACATTAATTGTCTGTGCGCTTGTCTTAAGCTCGATATGATATAATCCGTCTTCTGCTTTCTCAAGCACGTTATTACCTGATTTAACTGTTGAATTCTCATTAACACTGAATTTAAGTTCAGGCATCTCTGCCTCATTATCTATAACAATGCTATAACTGTTGTGGTTCTTATCAAATGCAGGATACCAGTCTCCACTTTCAGTTGTAGCTGAAATTATCTTAGAGCCCTCTGTATCTGAATCTGCTTTAACAATTTTTACTGTATATGTCTTACCTGATTCTTCAACATTTGTAAAACCATTCTGTAAATATTCATCATCTGAAATTGTCTGAATAGTTAATGTCTTCTCTGTTGTATCACCAAATTTGTAAACAGGTGATTTTCCACCATTGTCTACTTCTGTATAATCTTTTCCGTCTTCACTTATTCTGATATGAACATAATTAGTCTTACCTGTTAATTTAAGGGCAAATGCCTCAGGATTCTCTAATAAATAAGCAACATAGCTTGTATAATCACTATCAACACCTGAAGTTGTGATGTTACCGTCTGCATCGACTTTAAACATTGTTCCCTCAGGTTTGCCCTGATAATTTACTGTAAGTAAACTTCTTCCTTCAGGTACTACTTCAATACCTGTTGAAGATTTAATTGCTGCTGTTGTATCATATGGTCTTGTAACATTGAATTTATATTCAGTAAAGTTAGTATCATCTGTTAAATCTGTTACCTTGATTACTAATTCTGTCTTACCAAATCCAAAATTAGATAATGATGTGAATTTTCCACTATTTATCACAACACTTTTATCATTTCCATTAGCATCTGTATATAATGCTTCAGCTCTGAATTTTGTATCATCAAATGTTGTTGTACTTGTCAATGAAAGTGATGATGTACTGTATGTCTTGATATCTAAATCATAATCATAAACATCCGGTTTAAATGTCTCATTTGTAACCCAGTTAGAAAGTGCATATGCTGAGAAATTTAACTGTTCAATGACAGGTTTTACAGTTTCTTTTTCTTCCTTCTTAACATTGATTTCATATACTGTTTCTGTCTGTCCGCTGTTCATACTTGGCCAGTTCTTATTACCGACACCAATATAAATCTTATCACCATCAGATACTTCTATACTAAAACATTTTTCTATTTCACTACCTGCTACTTCAGGTGTATAAGAATTTTTATATGTTCTTACCTGGAAATTTCTGTTATATGCAACTGCATTTATATCAACAAATGTGTTATCATGATCAATATAGAGTGTATATGACTTATCTGAACCGCTAAATGGTTTATTAAGTCTTCCTGCATCAACATCAAGTGATTTAAGTGATGTATCGTTATTACTCCAGTAACTTCCTAAGTCACCACCCCAGTTACATGTATATTCAAATGTAACTGTATCGCCTGCTTTTAATGTATTATTTGAAACTTTATAATCACCTAATCCCTGATTAGTGAACCAGTCATTTAAAGTTCCCATCCAGCCACTCTGTTGACCGCCATCATATGCACTTAATCCATTTATTTCTGTAATATAATTAGACTCTGCACCTTTTTGTGTATATCCCTTTTGTTTAAGCGCTTTACTTACAACGGTAATAGCTGTATCACTGTTATCTATATCTACCATTGTATCTATGAGTTTTCCTTCCCATTTTGCACCATTTGCTACAGGATATGTATCATTTCTTACAATTACACGTACCTGAGTAATAGCTTCTTCTGCTTTAGCTATTATGTTAGAAGGCATATTGGATAACAATAATGCAAATACTAACAGCCATGCAAAAAACTTGTTAATCTTCTTCATGTTTCTCTTCTCTCCTTTTCTTCTTTATTTTCTTCCTCTTTAATCTATTTATCTCCCTTGAGTCAGGTTTTAATTTTTCTTTAATACCTGCTGTTTCCAAAGCTCTTGGCCACGGTCCTAACTTCTGTTTAATGAAGCATATGTCATCATCACTAAAATCCGTTTTCTTAGGAGTTCTTTCTTTACCTAATTCTTCATATTTACGGACAAGCATTTCAATTGCCTGTTCTCTTTTCTTATCCATATTTCATCCTTTCGCAGTGAATACAGCATCTTCGATTTTCTTATTAAACAGAAGACTGCAATACGTTTTATTAGCATGAAGAAATTCCTTAAAATTTCCCATACAATAAAAAATGCTTTCATTACATACTACTGTAAAGAAAGCACATCGGTTTGCATAAAATGTTATTCACTTCTATAATATAAGTAATAAAAGTATTTTGAAAAATAAGCATAACAAAAAAACTTCTACGCACCAGTTGTACTTCTTCTTGTCCAAGAATACTTTACCGAATAAAATGTGGGAGTAATCTGACTTATGGTTATCCCAAATACAGTAATGACAGTTGTTCCGGATTCGCACCGGATTCCCAATTACCTGTAGGTATGATACCTGTAGGACCACATTCTAATCATATTAAGTTTTACTTCGCAAGTATATACTATCGTTTTGGGGAAGTCAATATAAATATTAAATTATAATATGCTTATCAGTTCTTCAACGTCCTCTTCTTTAGTTGCCCAGCTTGTGGCAAACCTTACAACTATTCTGTCATCAGGTAATTTCTCCCAGAAGCTGAATTTCACCTTATTTCTCAAATAATCGTATTTATCTTTATCAAGTATGATGAACTGCTGGTTCGTAGGTGAATCGATATATAATTCGTAGTTTTTATCAATAAATGCTTTTTTAATCTTCTCTGCCATTTCTATTGCGTGACTGCTTATTTCGAAATAGAGATTATCTGTAAATAATGTATCAAACTGTATTCCAAGTATTCTTCCTTTTGCTAACAGTCCACTGTGCTGTTTTATGCAGGTGGTAAAATGAAGTGGTGTATTGTTCTTAGTAAATACTACGGCTTCACCCATTAATGCTCCGACTTTCGTACCACCGATATAGAATACATCGCAAAGTGTTGCAAGTTCAGGCAATGTAATGTCTGACTGTTTACTCATAAGCCCGTAACCTAATCTTGCACCATCAATATATAAAGGAAGATTGTATTTTTTACAGACCTCTGAAATGCTCTTTAATTCCTCTTTTGAATAAAGTGTACCATATTCTGTAGGATATGATATATATACCATTCCCGGAAATACCATATGCTCATGATTCTCATCATTATAGAATTTACGCATATAAGAATCTAAATCATCCGCATTAATTTTACCCTCTGTTTCGTCTATTTCCATTACCTTATGTCCTGTATATTCTATAGCTCCTGCTTCGTGTACATTAATGTGTCCCGACTTAGCTGCCACTACACCCTCATACTGACTAAGCATTGAAGATATCACAATAGCATTAGTCTGTGTTCCGCCAACTAAGAGAAATACCTCCGCATCAGGACATTCACATGCCGCCTTTATCTTCTTCTTTGCCTGTTCACAATATGTATCAGTTCCATAACCTGATAATTGTTCCATA
The DNA here is from genome assembly GCA_900314555.1 of uncultured Eubacteriales bacterium. Taxonomy (GTDB): domain Bacteria; phylum Bacillota; class Clostridia; order Lachnospirales; family Lachnospiraceae; genus Bovifimicola. The sequence continues at coordinate 12,607 of OMVQ01000103.1, forward strand.
TTAGTTTCTAACATCTTTCTTAATATTTGTTCACAAGCTCCCTCTGTATAGTCGCTTTCAAATGATATAATTCTTTTATTACGCATAACAAACTCCATTTCTGATTCACAAAATTTCTTTCAAGTCATCAAGATTAACATTTATGTTAGACATATTCTCACCTGATACTACATTATCCGCTAATTTAAGCTTTCTTTCCTGTAGGTCCATAATCTTCTGTTCGATTGTACCCTTAGCCACAAGCTTCATAACCGTTAATGTCCTTATCTGTCCTATTCTGTGGGCTCTGTCAGTTGCCTGATTCTGGACTGCTCCATTCCACCAAGGGTCAAAATGAATAACAATATCTGCTGCCGTTAAGTTAAGTCCTGTTCCACCTGCCTTAAGTGAAATAAGAAATACAGGTACTTTTTCCTCCTGAAATTCCTCTACCATTTTTCTTCTTTCTTCTTTAGTATTCTTTCCACTAAGCATCAAAACATTTATGCCGCATTTTTCTAATTCATCATAGATTCTTGATAGCATCTGCACAAATTGCGAGAATACAAGTATTCTATGTCCACCCTCTATGGCATTTTTGATAAGTTCAATGCAGGTATCCATTTTACCTGAGCCACCATGATAATTCTCATAACAGATATCCGGATTACAGCAAATCTGTCTTAACCTTGTAAGTTCAGCAAGTATTTTTAACTTATCTTCTCTGAATTCCTTGTCATTCTTATTAGCAAGCTCGGTCTTTAATGCATTTACTCTTGCATCATATAATTTCTGCTGCTCTTCGGTCATGTTTACATAGACCACATTTTCAATCTTGGCAGGTAAATCTTTAAGTACCTCACTCTTTTCTCTTCTTAATATAAATGGAGATACTACCTTTTTAAATCTGTTAAGTACCTCTTCATCATTATTAAGTACAATAGGCTCTTCATATTTATCCCTGAATGTCTTATAATCTGATAAATATCCGGGCATTATGAAATCAAAAATGCTGTATAAATCACTAAGTCTGTTCTCAATAGGTGTGCCTGTGAGTGCAAACTTATGCTGTCCTTTCAGTCGTTTAACTGCAATTGACACCTGCGTTGCCGGATTCTTAATATACTGTGCTTCATCTATAATAATATAGTCGAATTCCTTATTCTCAAATTCATCAATATCTCTTTTAAGTAAATCATATGACGTTAGTAGTATATGATATTCCTCGCTGTCATCTAACAGATTTTTTCTTCTTTCCCTATCACCGATTATTGTAAGCACTGACAAATCAGGTGCAAATCTGTTAATTTCACTTTCCCAGTTATATACAAGCGAAGATGGACACACAATTAATGCCTGCTTTTTGCGTGCTTCTAATAATGTTATAACTTGAAGTGTTTTACCAAGTCCCATATCATCAGCCAATATGCCACCAAAATTAAAATCTGATAATACTGATAGGAATCTATATCCGGTTTTCTGATATTTTCTTAGCTTGGCATTTAATTCAGCAGGAACGCTGTAATCAGTTTCTCCGACATCTTTTAAATCTCTTATAATTTTCTTAAAATCACTATCACGCCTTATCGTATCATCCGTAGAAAATTCCTTAAATGTCGCATTAATATATCCCACATAATAATTCTTAACCTTAAAGTCTCCGTTAAGAATATCCTGCTTCTGAATCATAAGACCTGTGGTTATCTCTGATAAAAATGCCACATTTCCATCATCAATACGAAGAAAATCTCCATTCTTCATACGATAATATTTCTTTCGTAGCCTATATGCCTGTAGGACTTCATACATCTCTTCCATATTTAACTCATCAGGTTCGATATTAATATCGATTAAATCTCCCACAAGGCTTATCCCTACAGATGGCTTTGGAATCTGTATTACCCTGAATGAATTAAGTGTATCTGCCATAAATACATCTGCAATGTCATTTAATTTAGCAACGCCATCATCAAGAAAATCGAATAATTTATCTTCATTGGTAATCTGCCATTTTCTATTACCTTCTTCGTCCTCAACCACATCAAAATATTGCTGTACGACTTCTAAAGCATTACTTTCTCTTGTAATGTCCCTGTATTCTCTGCTTTCATTATGTACCTCAAATACATCATACACATCTTTACCATAGATAGCCTGCAATTTAAGACTTACCTTACCTTCTTCATTATCAATATAGACATTTATCTTTGCTTTCGTAGGCATATATTCTTCTATATCTATATCTTCACATACAATACCTATATGCTTCTTCAGGCGTAAGAGTACATTTCCACAAAATGCCCTATAGTCCTCTTTATTAATAAAGTCAAAATTCCTGTCGTAATACAGATATTTTGATTTCTTCTCTTCCATACTGTTCATTGCCCTGATAAATGGAATTACATCTTTGGAAAATTCTTCTGAACATTTATAGATTTCATTTTCCACCATAAGGAAATCGTGTCTGTCGCCATTAATTATCTTTACCGGCTTCATAGCTACACTTATGCCACAATCATTTTCATTCTTAATCATAAGACACAGATTAGGATTACCTTCGATAATTCTGTACTTCTCATTATCAATCGATATCTCTTTTCCTATATATACATTAAAAATTCTCTCTAAGAAAAACGGATTGACCGCTAATGACCTGTATTTATTTGAAATCGTAATCTCATTTTCAAAGTTAGAAAATGTAGCCTTAACTAATTCCATAATGAAGTCAAGCCTTGGTAATGCTTCCTCCGTAAATACCATTCTGTCATGAATTACTGACAACTTCTTTGAATATTGAATTTTCTTCTTCGCTGCCATATTCTGTGCAAGTCCAACAATATCCTGAACAATAATCATCTTACCTGTTCCGATTTTAGCATTTACATAATAATTAGTAATTCCATTTTCATCTCCGGTTGTAGTAAGATTCAGATCTAAATTAACTCTTCCCTTATCGGTAATACTTTCTTTCGTTATGGCATATTTACGGATTACCTCCTGCAAATCCTTAGAAGTCTCCCTGTCTTTGCTGACAGGAACTACCTGTTTCTTCATTATCTCTGTTTTTCTGTATTTCAGATATGAAAATGCAACCGCCACACAATGCTTACACATCTTTTCACTAAATCCCTCACAACTACATTGATAACCGTATATAGGTTTTTCATCACGTCTTTCATCTACCCATATTACGGAATTATATTTTCTTGCATTTTCTTCGACAATTCCCTTAACAATATTAGCGCCTGTCATAGTGTCTTTACTTATTTCTAAATCACTAATCTTCTTACTTCCGTACAGATCCCGCCCCTCTTCATATTGTCTGTATCCACAACTACTCAAAATATCCTTTATTTCTAACATATTCTTCTCCAATCCGTTTTAGCGCCTATAACATAAACAGGAATAGCACAATCAGTCTTGTTACTATTCCTGTTACATTTTCAAGACCATTCTCTAAAACCCGTAAAATACCTGTAATTAAATTTTAGAAATATACTAAATCATCTTCAGGTTTTGTCGACTTCTCGGCACTGATAAGATGAAGTACTGGTCCTTTTCCTCTATATTCTTTTAAAAATTCACGTCTGATTTTCGCTGTAACTGTAACCCAGTCCTTATCATTAAACGGAATTTCTGTATTGCTCTTGCATAACATTCCCATAAATGATATGTCATCCGCACAGCAAGTCATGGCAAATCTTCCCGGTACAAAGCATGTATTAGGATATTTTGGTGGTTTATAAACCATTGCGTTAAATTTTACAACTTTTCCGTCATATTTCTTAGGATTATCCATTGCATCGACAAACCACATTCCATAGTCATCATCATCTATCTCAATAATGTCTGCATTAATGTCAAATGGTAACTCTTCTTCCTTTAAGGCATCTTCAAAGCCTTCTGCAGCTTCATATCCTATCTGTGCTTTCTTATTGAAAATCTTAACGCATTTTCTGAATTCATTACGTTTAGTTTCATTTGTACAACGGTTTAAGATAACCATATCAGACAATGATAACTGTTCAATAATTATTGAACGCATATTTGTCCAGTACATATTAAATGTAGTGGCATCAACTGTTGATATAACCTGTGCAAGTACCCATTCTTCAGGCATATTATCTTCGTCAACCGCATCTAATTCCCACATTCCGTTATACTCTATCATAACACGTTCCGGTTTATAGAAATCTTCACATTTCTTGAAGAATTCCTGTGATAAACCATCTTTCTCTTCTACTGTCTCAATGAAAATATTGTTCTTAGACAAGGCAACGGCATCATATTCCTCTATACCCTCCTCACATACTATAAGAACAGTTTTCTCACCCCTTGAAAATCCCGGGTCATTAAGTGTGTCTCTTATAAAGCTTGTCTTACCGCTTTCAAGTATTCCGGTAAATAAATATACCGGTACTTCTCTATCCTGATTGTTCATATTCTAATCTCCGTTCTGCAAGGCACTTTAATATTCGTTTCATTTAAAAGGTAATGCTTATGCCTTAATACAGGCATATTGCATCATTACCTTTTAACTTATTAATCTGCTAAATAAAATAATTCTTTTAATTTATTTTCGTCCGGATTAGTTCCTATTACACAGATACGTCCTGTATAATCAGGGCTTCCCTTTCTAAGTTCATATTCACCCGGAACAAGGTCAAAGTATATCCATTCTCCATTAACATTTGGAAGCATACCTTTTGCTCTTAAGATAACGCCATATTCGTCTGTATTAGCAAGTTTATCAAGAGCTGTCTTAACCTCTTCTTCAGTATATTTTCTAGGAGTCTCTGTTCCCCAGCTTGTAAATACATCATCTGCATGATGGTGATGATGATGTCCGTCATGGTCATGTCCACATCCACATTCTCCGTCGTGATGATGGTGTTCATGTTCATCGTGGTCGTGATTGTGTCCGCAGCCACATTCGTCATCATGGTCGTGATGATGATGTTCGTGTTCATCTTCATCGTGGTGTCCACATCCACATTCATCATCATGGTCGTGATGATGTTCGTGTTCATCTTCATCGTGATGGTGATGCTCATGCTCATCATGGTCATGTCCACATCCACACTCATCATGGTCATGGTGATGATGTCCACATTCAGGGCAAACCTCTTCTTCTGCCAATAATTCTTCAGCAAGTGAACCTGATTTCTCCATAGCTGCAAGTATCTGTGAACCATTAATATCCTCCCATGGAGTTGTAATAATTGTAGCATTAGGATTATGCTCCTTTAATAGGCTGACACATTCTGCCATCTTAGCTTCCGGCATCTTCTGTGAACGGCTGATAACTATAGTTCCTGCGCTTTCAACCTGATTGTTAAAGAATTCACCGAAGTTCTTCATATACATCTTAGTCTTAAGACCATCTACAACTGCTGTTGTGCTATTAAGTGTTATATCTGCTGTCTCGGATTCCATAACATCTGTTACAGCCTTGATAACATCTGATAATTTACCTACTCCTGATGGCTCAATTATGATTCTGTCAGGTGCATATTTATCAATAACCTCTTTAAGTGCTGTACCGAAATCTCCTACTAATGAACAACAGATACAGCCTGAATTCATCTCAGTAATCTGAACGCCTGCATCTTTCAGGAAACCGCCATCGATACCGATTTCGCCAAACTCATTCTCGATAAGAACAAGTTTCTCACCCTTTAATCCTTCCTCAAGTAATTTCTTTATTAATGTTGTCTTTCCAGCTCCTAAGAAACCGGAAATAATGTCTATCTTCGTCATAATATTATGTCCCTCTTTCTATTGATTTTCCGTAACTTTTAGTATAACTCTTTCCTACTCTTTGTCAAGTGGGCAGTTTAGCAATATTTATCAATAAACCGATCTGCTTATCCACTGAATTTTTATTATTTTCAATCTTTATTAACACACATTTCATATATTTTAGAATTTTCTAAATCTCTCATATCTTTCATCCCTTATTTCTACCCTGCCCTTATCACTATAATCCGTAATAAATTCTGTAATACCATCTATTAGTTCATTAACAGTTTCTTCCATATTATTAACCGTCATATCTTCACTCTCATTTATTATTCTGTCTATAATATGAAGATTTTTCAAATCATAAGCCGTAATCTTCATAACCTCAGCCGCTTCATCAGCTCTTTTTGCATCTTTCCACAAAATAGCTGCAAAACCTTCAGGTGATAGAATTGAATATGTAGCATTTTCAAGCATAAATATCTTGTTGGCAACGCCTAATGCAAGCGCTCCACCACTGCCACCTTCACCAATAAATATTGATAAAACCGGTACACTTAAATCTGACATTTCATATATCGCCCTTGCTATTGCCTCACCCTGACCTCTTTCCTCTGCTTCGATTCCACAATATGCCCCGGGGGTATCTACAAAGCATATGACCGGCTGATTGAATTTATCTGCCAGTTTCATAAGACGTACAGCCTTTCTATATCCTTCCGGATTAGGCATTCCAAAATTTCTCTTAATATTTTCTTTGGTATTTCGGCCTTTCTGCTGGCCAATTACCGTCACTTCCCTGCCTTTGAATCTTGCTACGCCTCCAACAACCGCGCTATCATCTCTAAACACTCTGTCTCCATGTAATTCTAAAAAAGAATCAAATATTTTAGAAATATAATCAAGTGCTGTTGGTCTGTCATTTCTTCTTGAAATCTTAACCTTTTCAATTGCTGATAAAGTATCTTTACTCATATATGCCTCCATACTACAGTTGCAATTACTGTGTCCATCCAAGTAAATATGCTATTGTTTTCCTTATTTTACGCCTTGTCACAATCATATCCACAAATCCATGTTCTAATAGAAATTCCGATGATTGAAATCCTTCAGGAAGCTTTTGTCTTATGGTCTGCTCAATTACTCTTGGTCCTGCAAAACCCGCTAGTGCGCCCGGTTCTGCTAATATATAATCTCCAAGCATCGCAAAACTTGCCATAACACCGCCTGTTGTCGGATCAGTCAATACTGAAATATATCTAAGGCCTGCGTTGCTGTGTCTTTTTAATGCCTGTGATGTTTTCTCCATCTGCATTAATGAAACAATTCCCTCTTGCATTCGTGCACCTCCGGAACAACATAAAATCACCACAGGAAGCTTTTCTACAGTAGCTCTTTCTATCATTTTAGTGATTTTTTCTCCCACATTATGTCCCATGCTTCCCATCATGAAATTTGCTGACATAACAGCAATACCTGTCTTAATTCCACATATTTTTCCAAATCCGGTAACAACTGCTTCATCAAGGTCTGTCTTTTTCTTAAGACTTTTTAACTTATCTTCATATCCCGGAAATTCTAAGGGATTATATATATTAAGATTACTATCCGTCTCTGTAAATGTATTCTCATCAATAAGCATGCTGATTCTTTTTCTCGGTTCTATACGAAAATAATTATTGCATTTAGGACAAATATAATAATTTTCAACTATATCATCTGTGCATATAATTTCTCCACATTTATCACACTTTGAAAACAATCCGTCAGGTACACTTGGATTCCTTGTCGCATTCTTCTGTCTTTCACTATTTTTAATCTGCTTTCGTTCTTTACCTGTAAGTGTATCCTTCTTAAAAAGCTCTTTAAGCATAATTTTCACACTTTCTCCATTCTATTAACCTATTTTCATCTCATTTTCGATAAATCCGGTATCAAACTTACCACTATCAAATTTGTCATTATTAATAATTGAATATTGAAAATCCAAATTAGTTGTAACACCATCGATAATCAATTCTCCTAATGCACTTTTCATTTTGCTTATTGCCGAAACTCTGTCTTTATCATATACAATCACTTTAGCAATCAACGAATCATACATCGATGGAATTGTATATCCTGAATATAATGCAGTGTCTACTCTTACTCCATTTCCTCCCGGTAAATGTATGTCATTAACTGTACCGGGACTTGGCATAAATTTATGCAGGGGATCTTCTGCATTAATTCTACATTCAATTGCATGTCCACTTATATTTATATCATCCTGTGAAATATCGAGTGTCTTGCCATCAGCAATTCTTATCTGTTGCTTAATCAGGTCAACACCTGTTACCATCTCAGTAACACCATGCTCAACCTGTATTCTGGTATTCATCTCTATAAAATAATATCTGTCCGTATTATCTAACAGAAACTCTATTGTTCCTGCACTATAATATCCGACAGCCTTAGCAGCTAAAATTGCCTGTTTTCCCATTTCTTCTCTAAGTCTATCATCTATTGCCGGTGAAGGAGATTCTTCAATAAGTTTCTGATGTTTTCTCTGTACTGAACAATCACGTTCTCCCAGATGTAAAACATTTCCATGTTTATCTGCAAGAATCTGAAATTCTATATGTCTTGATGAGGCTATATATTTCTCAATATACATAGCATCATCCGAAAAACCATTCATTGATTCTGTCTGGGCAGTTTCGAATTTTTCTTCAAATTCTTCAGAGTTATTTACAACTCTCATTCCTTTTCCACCACCACCCGAGCTTGCTTTTATCATAACGGGATATCCTATACTGTCTGCGATTTTCTTAGCCTCCATCACATCGTATACAGCACCATCAGAACCAGGAATAATAGATACACCTGCTTCTTTCATAGTCTTTCTTGCCTGTGACTTATTTCCCATCATGTCTATAATATCAGCGGATGGACCAATAAATGTGATATTACATTTCTCACATATCCTTGCAAATTTACTGTTTTCGGACAGAAAACCAAATCCGGGATGAATCGCATCTGCACCTGTTGCTATAGTTGCACTGATTATTCTTTCTATATTCAGGTAACTGTCTGATGCCTTATCTCCACCTATGCAGATAGTTTCGTCTGCTAATTGTGCATGAAGTGAATTTCTGTCAACTTCTGAACATACTGCAACTGTGGCAATCCCCATCTCTCTGCATGCCCTGATTATTCTTACGGCTATTTCTCCTCTATTTGCAATCAGAATTTTCTTAAACACAATTTTTCCTCCATTATGATATAACAAAGGTAAGCTCTGCCTGTGCATATAACTTTTCATCATCATATGCCTTTGCAAATGCTATACCGACAGGTCCTTTTTGTTTAATAAGTTCAACTTCCAAAGTAAGAACATCTCCAGGCGTTACTTTATTCTTAAATTTTGCCTTGTCGATGCCCCCAAAATATGCTGTTTTACCTGCATATTTCTCCATAGATAAGCAGATTACTGCTCCTACCTGTGCTAATGCTTCTATAATAAGTACGCCCGGCATAACAGGTTCATCTTCAAAATGCCCTGTAAAAAATGGTTCATTATATGTAACACATTTTCTACCTACTGCTCTTTTTCCGGGCTCAATTTCTATTATTCTGTCTATCAGTAAAAATGGCGACCTATGTGGTAAAATTTTCTTGATTTCTTTTATATCTAACATCTATCTTCCTCTTTATTTAATCTTATATAGTAATTGACCATATTCTACAGTCTGTCCATTTGTAACATCAACTGATGCAATTACTCCATCATATGGTGATTCAATATCATTCATAATCTTCATTGCCTCAATAATTCCGATAACCTGACCTTTTGTAACTGTGTCACCGACTTTAACAAAAGGCTCTCCTCCTTCAGTTGCAGAACTATAAAATGTTCCTACAATCGGTGATTTTATCTGGTTAACATTTTCATCACTGATATCCTTTTCACTATCTTTTATATTATCTTTTGTATTACTTTCAGCACTATATTCTTCAAAGCCTTTATCCGCCTTTTCAAAATTAAAATCTGATTTATTAATCAACACCTTATTTTTAGATTTAATTACTATTTTTTCGCCATCTTTTTCATAAGAAAAATAACTTAATTTTCTATCTGATACTTTATCAATAATTGCCAAAATATTATCAACTTCCATAATTACCTCATTTCTGACTCGTCATAAATGCCTTTTATTTTGAATGAAAATATAAGCAGAATTGCAAAAGAATACGAATATTATCTAAATTCTTTTACATTGTCCTGTCCTCATTATTCCTTGAATTTTTTCACCATAATACTGCCATTATGGCCTCCAAAGCCAAGTGAATTAGACAAAGCATAGTTTACTTTTCTGTCTTTTCTTGCTTCTTTTGTATAATTCAGATCAAGTTCTTCATCTTCTATCTGGTATCCTGCCGTTTCATGAATATAATCTTCCATAACACTCTTAACACATACTATGAATTCAACTGCTCCGGCAGCACCTAGCATATGTCCAATCATTGATTTGGTAGAATTAATATTTATATTATATGCTTCTTTACCGAATGCCTTTTTTATTGCTCTTGTTTCAAATAAATCATTATGATGTGTACTTGTTCCATGTGCATTTATGTAATCAACCTCGGCTGGTGAAATTCCTGCTTCCTCAATTGCTAAAAGCATTGCTCTTGCAGCACCTTCACCATCTTCTGCCGGTGAAGTGATATGGTAGGCATCGCATGTTGCTCCATATCCAACGACTTCTGCTAAGATTTCTGCTCCTCTTTCCCTTGCATGCTCATAAGATTCAAGTACAACAATTCCTGCTCCTTCACCCATAACGAATCCACTTCTTTCCTTATCAAATGGTATAGATGCTCTCTTCTTATCTTCAGTAGATGTTAGTGCCGTCAATGCACTGAACCCTCCGATTCCTATTGGCGTTATGGCTGACTCAGTACCTCCACATACCATTACATCCGCTTCTCCGTACTGGATATATCTCGCTGCATCACCAATACAATGCGTACCTGTTGCACATGCTGTAACAATATTTGTACATTTTCCTTTAAGTCCATATGCAATTGCAACATTTCCTGCTGCCATATTTGTAATCATCATAGGTACAAACATTGGTGAAATCCTGTTAGGACCTTTCTCTAATAATCTTGTATGCTCTCTTTCCATTGCCTGAAGGCTTCCAACTCCCGAACCGACACATACTCCGATTCTGTTCAAATCCTCTTTTTCCAGGGCAAGTCCTGAATTTCTAATTGCTTCGCCTGCTGCAACTACTGCATATTGACAGAATAATTCCATTCTTCTTGCTGCTTTTTTATCCATGTAATCCTCGGGATTATAGTTCTTAACTTCAGCAGCCAATTTGACCTTAAAATCAGTTGTATCAAACTTAGTAATATTTTCTATTCCAACTGTACCTTTTTTTATATTGTTCCAAAATTCGTCAACATTATTTCCAATAGGTGTAATTGCACCCATACCGGTAACTACTACTCGTTTCATTCCTGCCTCCTGTTTTGATGTCTTTTATATGTGAATCAACACATCATCAATATCTATCTCTGACTCATTGATTGTTATCGTTATAATCCAAGCCCGCCATCTACCATAAGTGTCTGTCCGGTTATATAATCAGACATATCTGATGCTAAGAACAATGCTGCTTTTGCAATATCTTCCGGTCTTCCAACTCGTTTTGAAGGAATTGTCTTCACTATCTCTTCAACATACTTATCATTTAATACTTTTGTCATGTCAGTCTCTATAAATCCCGGTGCAATTGCATTTATATTAATTCCTTTCGAACTCATTTCTTTAGCAAAGCTTTTGGTAAGTCCAATTATTCCTGCCTTAGATGCAGAATAATTAGCCTGTCCTGCAATACCGTTCACACCTGAAATAGACGAAATATTAATGATTTTTCCCGATTTATTCTTTAGCATATATTTAGTAACATGCTTTATACAGTTAAATGTTCCTTTCAGATTCGTTCTGATTACATCATCAAATTCTGATTCTGACATTCTAAGAATAAGATTATCTCTTGTAATCCCTGCATTATTAACCAATATATCAATTTTTCCATATTCTTTTATAATATCATCCATCATTTTTTTAGACATTTCGTAATCTGATATATCTGCCTGATATGGAATCGCTTTTCCACCAAATGCTTTAATCTCTTCTACTGTTTCTAATGCTGCCTCCTTAGAACCACAGTAGTTAATTACTACTTTTGCTCCTTGTCTTGCAAATTCCGTTGCAATTACTTTTCCTATACCTTTTGCACTACCTGTCACAATGGCTGTTTTATTTTCTAAAAGCATATGTATCCTCCAAATCTTCATATATTCTATTTAAAATTATTAATCTTACAGGTTCCATACTTTTTCATTATATAAACTTAATAAGCTATTTGATTTAATACTATTTTAATTCAATTAATTTTTTCAAATCATTTATGCAGTTTATATTCATAACCCTAACATTTCTGTCTGTCTTTTTCACAAGACCACTTAATGTTCTTCCCGGTCCAATTTCTATGAATGTGTCCACACCATCAGCAATCATATTTCTAACTGACTGTTCAAACATAACTGATGTTGATACCTGTTTCTCAAGTAAATCTTTTATATACTTTATGTCTTTATTTTCATCTATATATAATGCATTAACATTTGCAACGTATGGAATTACCGGTTTATCAAATTCAACATTCTCAATATATTTTCTAAGTTCTCTTCCTGCTTCTGTCATCATTTCAGAATGAAAAGGACCACTTACTTTAAGCTCAACTACACGTTTTGCTCCAATATCTTTAAGTTTCTGTGCTGCCTCCACAACAGCTTCTCTCTCTCCTGAGATTACTAACTGTCCCGGACAGTTATAATTTGCAACCGATACAATTCCTTCTGTTTCTTCACATACATCAGATACAATCTCATTATCCAGACCCAAAACCGCCATCATAGTACCCTTTCCATCAGGAACTGCTTCCTGCATAAGTATTCCTCTTTTTCTTATAGTCTTAAGGGCATCTGTGAATTTCATAACACCTGATGCAACTAAAGCATTGTATTCTCCAAGACTAAGTCCACAACACACATCCGGTTTTATTCCAATTTCAATAACTGCCTTATAGATTGCCATACTGGTTGTAAGAATTGCTGCCTGTGTATATTCAGTTTCATTTATTAAGTCATTCTCATTAAAGCAGACATTTTTTATATCAAAGTCTAAAATTTCATCTGCTATGTCATATATTTTTCTGCACTCGTTTAATTCTTCATAAAAATCTTTGCCCATTCCAATATATTGGGCACCCTGTCCCGGAAACATAAAAGCTATTTTACTCATACTAATCTCCATTCTGCAGGCACAATGTGCCGGAAGAATCGCGAGCCAAATATCAGATTTGGCTCTGCGATAAATGCTAAATGTGTCGCCTGCTACACATTTAGCTGTGTGAAAAATCAGATATCAATCTGTATTTTTCACACTAATCTCCATTCGTAAGTAATTTATCTGCCTCAGATACTATTTCTGTTATTATCTGTTCACAACTCTGCCTTTTGCTTATAAGTCCTGCAATCTGCCCCGCCATAAATGAACCATTATCCCTGTCTCCATCTATGACTGCTTTTCTAAGTGAACCAAGTGTCATTTTTTCTAATTCTTCATATCCGACACCATTATGTTCTAATCTTATATATTCTTTAGTCATTTTATTTCGTAATACCCTTACCGGATGACCGGTTGTTGTTCCTGTTACTACTGAGTCAATATCTTTTGCATTTATTACCTTTTCTTTATAATTATCATGGATTATACATTCATCAGCCACAAGAAACCTCGTACCAACCTGTATAGCTGTAGCACCTAACATAAATGCTGCTGCCATTCCTCTTCCATCACCTATTCCCCCTGCTGCTATTACCGGGATATCGATAGCATCAACTACCTGTGGAACAAGTGTCATTGTTGTAGCATTTCCAATATGTCCACCCGATTCACATCCTTCTGCAATTACGGCATCTACACCTCGTTTAGCAACTCTTTTAGCAAGTGCCACCGATGCCACTACCGGTATTATCTTAATTCCTTTTTTCTTCCACATTTCAAAATATTTTTCTGAATTGCCAGCTCCTGTTGTTACAACATTAACTCTTTCTTCAGCTACCATATATGCTATCTCTTCGGCACTCGGACTAAGCATCATAATATTTACGCCAAATGGCTTGTCTGTAAGCTCTCTGGTCTTTCGTATCTCATCTCTGACATATTCAACCGGTGCACCTCCGGCAGCTATAATTCCAAGCCCCCCGGCATTTGATACTGCTGATACAAGATTATGTTCAGCTACCCACGCCATTCCACCTTGAAATATTGGATATTTAATGTTTAACATTTCACATATATTTGTATTCATTTTGATGTAATCCTTTCTGTTTTCTCTGAAAAAAGGTCAAAAAATAAAGGGATAAGAAAAATTATATCTCCTGATATATTTTTATCCACTTTATTTTCAGATTCGGATTTGTGAATATATGTATATACAATCCGTCTAATCTTAATTCATATATTTTAATATCTGAATCTTCATATATATAATTATGACTGCTTATCTTCTAAATATTTAACAATATCTCCGACTGTTGACATCTTTTCTAATTCTTCATTCGGAATATCTATTCCATATTCATCTTCAATTGACATTACCATCTGAAATAAATCTAATGAATCAGCTCCTAAGTCATCTTTAAATGTTGACTCAAGTGTAATCTTGTCTTCTTCAATGCCTAATTCTGATGCTATAATTTCTTTTACTTTTTCAAACATTTTATCCTCATTTCTGCGTTATCTACGCTAACTTTAATCTTTTCTTCTTAACAGTTGCTACTACCGTTATCGTTGTTAAAGCAGCAGCTAAAACTGTACCTGAAACAATCATTCCGACTTTTACAGGCTTTCTATTAATAAATCTGTCTTTTTCAAAATTATCATTTTCTAAAAAAGAAACATCAATATTTGAAAACATATCAACTAATTCTCTGTCACTCATATCCGTTCTCCTCAAATTTAATTTTTATTTTTGATTTGATTCTTGAAACTCTGCAATCTACTGCTGAAACTGTCATCATCATTGCTCTTGCAATTTCTTTAGAAGACTGAAGATAGAAAAAACGTCTTATTGAAATCTCTTTGTCTTTCTTCGGCATTTCTCCGATTATTTTATTAAGTAATGTAACCTTTTCCCGGTTAATTAACTCATTTTCAACATTCTGGCTTTCATCGGCATACGTCGCTGCAATATCCGTTAAATCTTCATAAGACATATTTTCTTCTTTTCTTCCAATATCTCTTAACCGGTTTATTGCTGTATTTCTCAAAATTACTTTCAGATATGTTTTAACTGAAGCTTTTTCTAAATCATATTTATCTATGTTATTCCAGAATTTCAAATATGTATCATTAATACATTCTTCTATATCTTCGGCTCGTCCACCCAGAATTCCATATGCTATGTGATATAACAATTTTTCATATTTTTCTGCCATCAAGGAAATGCATTCTTCATTTTTTTCCTCAATCAGAGTTATTAATTTCTTATCATGCACGATAGAACCTCCTGTTACTTACTATCTTTTCCTAGGTTCATATACATATACACCACTTTTTTATTCATCTTTCAAATTTTTTATTAATTTCTATATTGTCTTATTAATCTGTCAATCTCGTCATTGACTTTATCAACTACATTATCCGGTCCTGTTATCTTAACTTTTTCGCCTAAACCAATTATCCATGCGATAAACTGCATACTTACTGCCACTTTCACGCTCACCATAAAGTGTTCACTATCTTTCTTTATAATAGGAATATCCTTACCAAATCTGTCAATAATAACACCCGCCATACTATTATGACATTCTAATCTTACCGTTTCTTCTACACCACCGAACATTCCAAACATTCTTTTTGCATAGACGGCCATATTAAATTCTTTGAAACTGTCCTTTCCTTCTCGCTTATCTCTGACAGTCTCAATATGCAGCATCTTATCCACTCTATAATGCTTAATCTTCTTCTCCCGACTGTCGAAGCCAACCAAGTAATAATTCTCATCATCCCATGACAATGCCCATGGACTTACATTATAATATTCTCCACCTCTTTTTAATTCCATTTCCTTATTAACATTCCATTGAAAATATTGAAACTTTATCTTAGAATTCTCAGCAATTGCCGTATGTATCGCATCAACACTATAATATATACTCTCATTCATGGTTTTTACACGCTCTGTCACGAATACCTGTCTTTGTAATTTAGATGCATCATATTTACTCCCAAGTTCTTCAATCTTTTTTATTAACTCCATTGATTTCTTCTCAGTTATAAATTTAGCAGACTGTACCGAATCGACTAATAATTTTAATTCAGCCAATTCAAACTGCCTGCTTGCAACATAATAACTACATGTGTTATTTTTCTTCTCACTCTGAATATCAATACCATAATACTTAAGAGTCTCTATATCATTATATACACTCTTTCTCTCTGCTGAAATATCATATTTATTCAGTTCGCTTATAATTTCAGGCATAGTAAGTCTATGCTCTTCATCTGTTTCTTCAAGCATTATCTTCATAAGATATATTAGTTTTAATTTCTGGTTTGTTCCTTTAGCCAAATTCATATCCTCCTTAATTGTTTCATATTTACCTGATATGAAAACCACTTTCGTATTCTTCAAGTGGTATATTATGATAGTCTAACCTGTCTATCATAATATACTGTCCCTGATTAATAAGTTTTAACATTTCATTTATCTGCCTTTCAGTTCCCTGTGCCTCCATTAACACTGAACCGTCCCATTCGTTTTTAACCCAGCCTGTTACACCACAACCATCTGCCGCATATTTAGCCCTGTAACGAAAACCAACGCCCTGAACTGCACCTGTGAAATGAATCTCTTTTCTTATAATTTTATTTCCTTCTGACATAATTTCTATCTCTTTTCCTTTTAAAAGTATTTCAATTATACAACCTTGCACAATTTTTTATATATCTTCTCAAGCTTATGTCTGGTATTAATTACATCTTTAGTTGTTTTATTAATATTTTTACCCATTTTTCCTATCTTCATATGCGTTATCATATTAATAAAACTATCGTTAGTATACATATCTAATAAAGATGCTAATTTTTCTGAATTCATTTTAATATATCTGCACTTACTAATTCCTCTTAATATGTCATTGAGTTGTGATATTGAATCTTTTGCCGTCTGTATTTGAAAATCTGCCTCTTCAAGTGCAAGATTTTTAGTTGCTGATGAATAGAAACTCTTACTAAGTATATCAAATAAACTCGTCCTGTTTCCTTCATTAACTGCATCCCCGGCATCATTAAGCGCCTTTAATGCTTCATCTGCTAATTCAATTGCATCAAGTATTACCGCCTGTAATTCAGCTATACTGTTAATTTCATCAATATCATCATTTTCATCATAATCCTCATAACCTTCCGGTATATTCAGGTGTAATTTTTCTGCTAATTTCATTACTTCATCATCATTTAATTCTTCACTTACATCTTCTAAATCTTTATCCGTAAATCTCTTAGATGATTTATTTAATGCATATCTGAATACACTGCCACTACAAAAATACGATATTTCTGAAAGATTGTTTCCCGAAAATGTCACTCCATGATTAACAGCTTCTTTTATAAAATTATCTGCACCATTAATATCTCCATCAAATAATTGATATAGTACTGTAATAATATCTTCTTCATTACCATAATCCGTTAACACCCTTGAGCGTCTCTTAGAATATTCTTCATTCCATTCAAACATACCATTATAGAACTGCTCCCAGCTTATCGGTGTTGTATCAGGAACCATCTCCTCTTCATATTCAGATGCAATATCCTCTGGTAATTTTAATCCATATTTCTTAGCAATTTTAACAACCACATCTTCCTCTATAATATAATATAGATTCTCTATATCTTCATCAGTAAATCTATCCGCTGAACTATATAGTGCCTTGTCGAAATTCTCTCTGTCACAACTTCCGAAAATGTCTGACAGTTCATCAGAGTTGAATTTTATACCTTTATCAAGTGCCTTATTTAATAAACTATTAGCACCTTTCTTATCTTCGAATCCGATTATCAATATTACGTCTGCAATTTCCTTTGGAGAACCAAGTTCTTCTAATGATGGTATCATTTTAACAACTGTACTTACTGCACAATTGTCCGCCTTTTCATAGAATTCTGACCACTTCATATCTATTATCCTCCTTGGTAAATCTATCCGCTTCCATTATTTACTTATGGCTATCTTTCTTTTGCTCATTATAACATAAAAGTCCATAAATGTCTTTTTATTCTGACATCTATGGACTTATTTCACTACTTTTAATAATTTTACTTTTAAATATAAAAACAGGATGTAAAAAGCCTTTTCGCAGGCTAATTGCCATCCTGTTCTTATAAATTATATCTTTAAGATTTATGCTCGTAAAAATATATTATCAAAAAAACTATATTCTTAAAATTTATGCTCTTAACTCAATCTCTAATTCTCTCTTAAGGTTCTTAAGAATCTTATTGACGAATCTGTCTACTGATTCTGCTTCAAAAGCTTCTTCCTTAGGTGTAAATTCTATTGTAAATGCCATACTCTTCTTGTCAGCAGGAATCTGTTCACCCTCATATACATCAAATAATGTAATTGATTTAATGTAATTGCATGATTTCTTTATGCACTCTTCAACCTGACCGCAAGTTATATCTTTATTCATAACAAGTGCAAGATCACGTTTCTCTTCAGGGAATTTTGGCAATGGAGTGAACATAGTCTTTCTGTCATACCACTGTGACATAAGTTTAAGATCCATTTCCATTACATACATATCTCCACGAACTCCAAGGTTCTTAACGACATCATATGCAACTTTTCCTAAATAACCGATTTCGATTCCCTCACATTTGATTATAGCTGTCTGATATGGATGGAGGAATGATTTCTTAGCAGGTTCATATTCAAAATCAAGACAAAGTGTTTCAGCTACTGTCTTGGCAATTCCTTTAAGTGTGAAGAAGTCTTCATCATCACCCCAGATACCTACACAAAGTGTTTCTCTTTCATCAGGGTAATCTGTTAAAGGAAGTGACTTTGGTATGAAAACATTACCTACTTCAAATAATCTTCCGGTTTCATTATCTTTCTTCATATTTCTTGCAATAGCATTAATCATAGAAGCTGCTAATGTTGTTCTCATTAATGAAAGGTCTTCATTAATAGGATTCATAATACTGATTGCATTTCTCTCTTTTGCATCTTCAGGTAATTTAAGCATATCTAAATCTGCAGGTGAGAAGAATGAATAATGGATAGCTTCATATGCACCAATACTGCAAAGTGCTTTCTTAAGCTTAAGTTCTTTCTTCTGTTTCTGGTTAGTTCCACCCATTGTTACCTTGGCATCAGGCATAAATGTTGGAACGACATTATCATAACCATACATACGAATTACTTCTTCTGCAACATCAGGATATGAATCCATATCTTCTCTATATGCAGGAACTTGTAATGTCAACTCATCACCATTAATAGATGGTGCAAAATTAAGATTTTTCATTATCTTAATTATATCTTCATCAGGTACTACAATTCCTAATACGTCATTGACTCTCTTAACACTTACTTTCATCTCATGTGGCTCTACTGAATTACCGACATTTACATCAATATGTGTTGAAGATACTTTACCACAGCCTAACTCTTCTATTAAATGAAGTGCACGTTTCATAGCTAATACTGTTGAATATTCATCAACACCTTTTTCGTATCTTGCACTTGCATCTGAACGTTTACCAAGACTTCTTGCTGTCTTTCTTATATTATCGCGTGCAAATTTAGCAGATTCAAACATTACTGCTTCAGTTGTATCTCTGATTTCTGAATTAAGTCCACCCATTACACCTGCTAATGCTACCGGTTTAACTCCATCACAGATTACAAGGTTATTAGAATTAAGTGTATATTCCTGTTCATCTAATGTAACGATTTTCTCTTCGTCATTAGCACGTCTTACATTAATTGAGTTGCCCTCAAGATATGAGCAGTCAAATGCATGCATTGGCTGACCAATTTCTTTCATAACATAGTTAGTAATATCAACTACATTTGAAATAGCACCTATGCCTACTAATTCAAGTCGTCTCTTCATCCACTGAGGAGATTCATCCATCTTAACATCATATACATAATGTGCAATGTATCTTGGGCATAAATCTGATGCATCAACTGTTACATTGAAGCCGTCTTTCTTAACTTCTGTCTCTGTATAATCTGTTGCAGGCATCTTTAAGTCTGTATTAAGGATAGCTGCTACTTCTCTGGCAATACCAAGAATACTCTGGCAATCAGGTCTGTTAGCTGTAATTGCTATATCAAATATCCAGTCATCAAGTCCAAGAATAGGCTTAACATCAGCACCTACTGTAGCATCTTCAGGTAATACTAACAATCCGTTATAATCTCCGCCCTTGAACATATTGTCATTTACGCCGAGTTCAACGCCTGAACAAAGCATACCAAATGACTCATAGCCACGAAGTTTACCTTTCTTAATTGTCATAACACCCTCAACTGTCTTATGGTCTTTAGCTGTTGCATATACTGTTGCACCTACAAGGGCAAGTGGGAATTTTCCTCCTGCTTTAACATTGTCTGCGCCACAGCATATCTGGAATGTTCCATGCTCGCCTGCATTTACCTTGCAAAGACTTAAATGTGTATCAGGTATTCCCTCACATTCTTCTACAAGACCAACAACTACATTACTGATATCTTTACCGACTTCATAACGTTCTTCTACTTCAAAACCACTTGAAAATAATCTTTTCTCAAGTTCTTCCGGAGTAATATCTATATCTACATATTCTTTTAACCAGCTCAATGGTACTAACATAATAATCCTCCTTTTCGCCTAGTCATCTAACTGTTTTAATACACGTAAATCTGACTCAAATAATAACTTGATATTATTTATTCCGTATTTAAGCATTGCTGTTCTCTCAATACCAATACCAAATGCAAGTCCACTGTATTTTTCAGAATCAATTCCACAGTTCTCTAATACTTTCTTATTAACGATACCTGCTCCAAGAATCTCTATCCAGCCTGTACCTTTACATAATTTACAACCTTTTCCACCACATTCAAAACAGCTACAGTCTACTTCAACTGATGGCTCTGTAAATGGGAAATATGATGGTCTTAAACGTGTCACTGTTCCCTCACCGTATATCTTCTGTACAAATACATCTAACATACCTTTAAGGTCACAAAGTGTAATCTTCTCATCTACAACAAGTCCTTCCATCTGTGTAAACATTGGAGAATGTGTTGCATCATCATCTGAACGGAAAACCTTACCAGGTGAAAGAATCTTGATAGGAGGCTTCTTGCTTTCCATAACATGAATCTGTCCTGCTGAAGTCTGTGTTCTTAATAAAAATTCAGGTGATAAATAGAATGTATCCTGCATATCACGCGCAGGGTGATCCTTTGGTGTGTTAAGTGCAGTAAAGTTATAGTAATCATTTTCAATTTCTGAACCCTCATACACTTCAAATCCCATTCCCTGAAATACATCTATTAACTGATTTCTCATCTGTGTAATAGGATGAAGATTACCTGTCTGTTTAGTCTTAGCAGGCATTGTAACATCTATTTTCTCAGATTCATACTTTTCTTCTAATTCTTTTGCTTTAATTTTTTCTTCTATTTCTGCAAAATAATTAATTGCCCATTCCTTTAATTCGTTTACACCTTTACCATAGCTGGCACGTTCTTCAGGCGCAATATTACGCATTTCTTTCATTAACTGTCCAATCTGTCCAACTTTTGAATCAAGAAATGATTTTTTAAAATCATAAACAGCCTTGGAATTTGTCAGTTCTTTTTCACCATCTAAGATTTTCTGCTTAATACTTTCTAATGCTTCATTCATCGATGATTATCCTCCATTCATATATTTTATTTATTTGATTATTTTATTGGATTATCCTGTCTGACCTGCGACTTTTATATACCTCTGTCTACACACTTTATATGACATCTTCTCATGTCAAAACGTGCGTATCCTTGCAGTACGTTTGCTATATGGGAAATACTAAAATTCTCCCAGGCATGAATAAAGAATGTCGCTTGCGACATTCTCCGCCTGCGGCGGGTTGCTATAGCAACATTTTCTGCTCCGCCGCAGTGCGATCCTCGC
>OMVQ01000102.1 GCA_900314555.1 uncultured Eubacteriales bacterium
CCACACTCTTTAATATTTACAGATTTTCAAGGTTCAAATGAGCCTTTTTCTTTTGACTCGTTTTTTCATAGGTCACTTGACACTATCTTTTAGGCATCTGCCTTTTATGGAGGTCATTATATATAAGTCTTTGTGATTTTTTTGTCAAAGCGATGTAGCATTTCTAATAAAGTTTTAGACATTTTCTCTTTCAAAAACATTTTCGAGGCGATTTTATGTACCTCGACTATTTTAAGAAACTGTAGGCTAATCTTAACTTCTTCGTGGCTTGCCACGAAGAGGCGGTCAGAAATTCGTGCAGGCGATTTCTGACCTGCCATAAAAAGCTATTTGCTTACAGAATATAAGCAAATAGCTTTTATGAACGAATTTCCAATAAAATTAAGATGATTGCACCTGTATTATTTTCACACTAATCTTTCTTAGGCTTTAATATTATCTCATCAGGATATACAAAACCAAGTTTTCTGGCAGCTTCTTCTATGTATTCTTTAGTCTGCACATACACTCTCTGCTTCTCAAGTTCTGAAGTTCTCTCACTCTCTTCTTCATAACTCTCCTGAAGCTTCTGTTCTTTCGCATTCAATTCGGCTTTCTTAGCTTTCAGACTATTTGTCTGGTATGATATTATCCCAACAAATATTATCATAATAACTATGACGGCTATTGAATTAAGTACATTTTTTCTTTTTTTAGATTTTCCTTTTAAATTCTTCTTCAATTCCGGCACCTGCCTCTTAATTTAACTTATCTCTGATTATCTATAATTATCTCTAATAGTTTTTAAATATTTAAGATTCACTCTTATCTTCTAATCTGATATCTCTTTTATTTTTCTGTCTGCTTTAACTTTAGCTTTATCTTTGCCATTTACTTTAGCTTTTGTTTTAATTTTATTATTTTTTATATTTTTATCTTTTACTTTAGTTCTACTACTTCTTGTATTTTTATCTTCTGCTTTAATTCTGTTCTTTCTTTTACTCTTATCTGCTGCTTTATTGCTTCTTTTAATCTTCTCTTTGTGCTTTCTTAATATCTTCACGTTGATTTTGCTACATAATATTCTAATAGGTTTAAAAACTTTTTTCAATCCCCAATGTAGCATTTTCCAGATTTTTTCAAAAATTTTACATATTTTCCCTAATATAAATCTAAGAGCAATTGTTAAATATTTCACAGCAAACCGTCCAATGCTTAATTCATACAATATCATTCCTGCGGCTATACCTGTAATTATGTATGACCTTATGACTCCACCGTTAACCTTGTACAAAAATACGCATGTCATAACAGCCATTATTAACCAGTAGAGAATGTCCTCTAAGCCCATTATTATAAATGACTTAAAGACTATTCTTCGTATTATCCTGATAAAATCATATATTAAGGCAAATATCACTCCTAATATTATGGCTCTAAAGAAAATATCGACTTCATTAATTATCTCACCACTCATACATCCACCTATTTAAACAATCGTTTGATAAGTGATTCGTTAGACTGCTTCTGAGTATAAACAATGCTGTCGATATTGCCCTCTATCTCTGCCTCTGACTTCTCTAGATTAATCCCCTTTACTTTCATTTCCCTGCCTTTAATAATAAGCCTGCCCATAGATGTATCTAAATTAACCATATTATTATCAAATTCTATAACATCTAATACGCCTGATATTATTCCCTGGGTCCGCCCTGTCATAATGATTTTATGGCTTACTATATCTTTCTGACCTCTTGTGCCCATCTTTGCAAATTCATTTCTGCTTTCTGAATATCCCACAACATATCACCCTTTCGACCTCTATGTTGCTAGTATATTTTGCGCTGATAGGAATTATTACAACTCTCTATACATTTCTTTAGCTTCGTCTTTCTTAACTGTTTCAGAAATATCTAAAACTTCAACTTTAAGTGATTTTGTTCCAAATAATATTTCGATAACGTCTCCTACCTTAACATTTACAGATGCTTTGGCAGGCTTGTCATTAACCAGAACTCTTCCTGCATCGCAGGCTTCATTCGCTACTGTTCTTCTCTTAATAATTCTTGATACTTTCAAATATTTATCTAATCTCATAATTACTCCTTTCAAATTCCTATACACCAAGACAAATATCAATCATAGGAAATAAAAAATCCCCCCACTTACGCTAATAAGTGAGGGGAAAGCTCTCAAAATCACAAATTCAAATTACTTGTTGATTTCGTTCTTTAAAGCTGCTCCAGCTTTAAATTTAGGTGCTACTGAAGCTGCAATCTTCATTGTCTCACCTGTCTGTGGGTTTCTTCCTTCTCTAGCTGCTCTCTTAGCTACTTCGAATGTACCAAAGCCAACTAACTGAATCTTGTTACCTTTCTTTAATTCTTCAGTTACTACTTCTGTAAAAGCTTTTAATGCTTTTTCAGCATCTTTCTTTGATAATTCAGATTTTTCAGCAATTGCTGCTACTAATTCAGCTTTGTTCATGGATAGACTCCTCCTCTGTTATTCTTAGTATTCTTTTACTTGATATATTCAAGTTTCTTTTTAATAGTGGACAGGCATCTCTATGCCTAAGCCTCACGTCTATTTATAAACTCTTAACGTTGTTTTGTCAAGAAATTTTCGCCATTTTATTAGGGGTTTAACGCATTATTGTTTAAATGTAACAATGTTTATATTGAAATTTTGTTAATATTACAGTATTTACATTTTCAAAAATACTGTTATGCCTCCATTTGACGACCTATAAAATGTGCTGCTACCTCAATAAGTTTAACATCTTCATCACTAATTCTAACGTCTTCGCCACCTGCCATCAGGGCTATTCCACCTATAACATCACCCTCACATATTATGGGCTTTATGACTTTATTGCATCGTTTCTCATCGCTGTCTGTAATTCTGATTCCTTTAGTGTTCTCTCTGACTAACATTCTGTTTTCAAGTATATCCTCAAACTCTTTAGAAAGATTCTTATCTATGAGTTCCCTGCCAAATGAAGTCGCTGCCACCACAATATCTCTATCTGACATAATGACGGCATGATTTATATATGTTCCAAGACTTTCTGTATATTGCATCGCAAATTCACGAATTTCACCTATTGGAGAATATTTCTTAAGTACGATTTCACCCTCTCTGTCGGTAAAAATCTCAAGAGGATCGCCCTCTCTTATCTTCAATGTTCTTCTTATTTCTTTCGGAACAACTACTCTTCCCAAATCATCAATTCTACGAATAATTCCTGTTGCCTTCATAAGATATAATTCCTCCATTGCTATTGTTGATAAGGATAATAATATCCTTTTTTGTTACATATTAGCTTTGGAGTTAGTATGTGGTAAATAATACGAAATTATTCTTGACTTTCATTCCATTTGTGTGGGAAATCTGCATAGGGTATTATTTGGCATTTCTTTAAGAAAATGTTCTTTTTAATACTTCCATAACTTCCTCATTCTTAAGTCCATAATTTCTTAATGAATTATCATCAAATGGTTCTTTTTCCAAGGAATCAATAAAAGTATCAATATCTTTTTTTACAGCGTTTGGAAGATTTGTAACTTTCTCAAGCATAAGTTCAGAGGCAATTCTCAATACATCTTTTTTGTGTTTTTTTATATCATTAGAATCTACTGTTTCACCATTATCTTTTCTCTGTTTCAAATCAAGATATGCCCTTGCTTTGAACAAAATCAAATATTCCGGTCGAAGAATAGAAAGCCCATTTACTATAATTTTTCCATCTAATAATACGCTATAATAGTCATCATTCAATAATATCGCTGATAAACTCGATACCATATCATCAATATGTATCGGAGTAATTCCCATCATATTCTTTAATTCAACATCATTTCTGCTAAATAGTTCTATCATTTTGGGATAAGAAGCATTTTCCGGCTTATCGAATCTGTAAAACTGTGGTTTTCCCCAGTTTGTTGCTTTATTTCTATAACCTCCATCCTGAATAAATTTCCAGAATTTTGCGCCAAACTCTGGTGTCAAAGCTTCAACAATTAATACCATATCCATATCTCTTGTCGCTCTAAAGGATGTCTCATTGCTCTCAAATGCAACATCACAAGCTACACCCCCTATCAATACATACTGATTATCATATTCTTTAAAATATTGTCTAAATGTTTCTAATCCTTTTACCATACGTACTCCTCCATCATTTCATCAATAGATATATTTACTCTTTCTTCCTGTTTCTCTGCTTCTGTGAGTGATAAAGCTACACTCATAGGATCTTCTACTGCTCTATTCTCAAAATCAATGAAATATCCCAATTCCAAAACCACACATTGTATTTCATCTCCCAGATGAGCTTGTTTCATTTTTTTTACACCGACACCTGCTATTTCTTTTTTGGTAACAGCATAAGTTGGATATTCATTATCAGATAAAAGCGAATATTCACATAGTGCAGATATTCCGGCTTTTTTACATAAATGTATATTCTCCTGCAACTCATATCTTGCAATAACCGGACTTCTTAAAACCGGTCGTATGTCATCCCATAATTTTTTTATATCTGTCGGAATCGTTATTGCTCTTGATTTTCCTTTCATACACATAATATCCACATTCAGATATTCAATCTCATCAAAGCATCTGCTAACTGACATCTTAGAAACTTCAAGTCTGACTGCTGCTTCTGATACGGTTACCCCATTCCATTTTTCATATATTGCAACAAATATCAATTTCTGTGTTAAATAAGAAATCAAATGTACCGGCGCTATATCCCTCTCATTTTCATTAGACAGTAATAATCCTATAAATGGCAGATATACCTGTCTGTCCTTAAGCACAAATGGAATTCCCTCTTCTATCAGTTTTTTCTTAATGTAGAAAGTCGTTTTATCTAATAAAATGGCACAATTAAGTCCTGCAAGTTTTTCGATTTTGGCTCGATCCTTTCTAAGCATTACAAGTCCTACATCACTCTTAGGCTGAATAGCAATCCAGGATAATCCATTTGTTTCAACTCTAAAAAATGTATATCTTCCACGAAAAACCAAAGGCAGCTTGTCATTTAAGTATTCCGTTTCTTTCATAGAAACATTCTGACGTAATGTTTTTTCTAAAAATTCTTTCATAATAATCTCCATTCCACAGACGTACCCGTCGGAAGAATCGCGAGCCAAATGTCAGATTTGGCTCTGCGATATACGCTATTTGTGGTGCCTGCGGCACAAATAACTGTGTGAAAAATCAGATATCAATCTGTATTTTTCACACTATCACCTATTTTAAATTTGTAACTTATTTTATGTTACAAATTTAAAATAACATATTTTTTCTTAAATTTCAATTGTAATATTAAGTACACTATTTTCCATTCTGTTCATATTAAAATTAAAAAGGTAGAACTAAAATAGCTGCAATTGAATGAATATACTGATTCATCAAAACTAATTTAGTCCTACCTGAATACCCTTATCTTACACCCTTGCGCCCATTTCATATGCTTCTTTCAATTTATTATTACCTTTTATCTCTCCGCCCATATTTACGCCACCACAGAATATAGAACCCTTAAGTTCGGCTTTTTCGAAGCAGTCTATCCAGCCCTGTAATCCTGATATTGCTCTTTCAGGTACATATTCTTCATCTTCTGCTGCAACTGACAGGAAATATATGTCTCTGAATTTATAATCTTTAGGATACATTGGATTAAGTCTGTCAATTAATGTTTTCATCTGACCTGACATTTCATAATAATAGATTGGTGTTGCCCATACTACAACTTCTGCATTCAACACCTTATCCATAATCTCTGCCGCATCATCATTTATAACACATTTACCTATATTCTGACAGGCGAGACAGCCTTTACAGAATTCTATCTTCTTATCTTTAAGACTTATAAAATCAACATCATTTCCTGTAGATAAAGCTCCGTTAACAAAACTTTCTGCCAATGCCTCTGAATTACTGTTTGCACGTATACTTGTGGATATAACAACGACTTTCTTTCCCATTTTCATTAGTCCTTTCTTACATTTGAATTTTTAATTTTAATATTTTTGCATTTTGATAATTAAAAAGCTCAATAGTTTAATTGAATTTCTAATGAGTTATTGATTAAATTTAATCAATAACTTCTATATATAATGTAACACCTAAAGTAAACTTTAGGTCAATATGTTTATTCAATTATTTCTATCAGGCATTTCTATTCAAGTATTTCTTATGTATTCTGTATTGTCTTGGTGTCATTTCATAGTATTTACGGAAAGCCGCCGCAAATTTACTCTGATTCTGGTATCCGACCTGCTCGCCTATCTCTAATATTGACTCGTCAGTATTTTCAAGCAAATCAGCCGCTTTCTGCATACGGAATTTATTCATATATTCAGATATATTTTTACCATATACTCCACGAAAATAATTCTTAAGACTACTTTCACTTATTGCATACATTTTAGCAAGCTCTTTAGCCGAATGGTGAATCGAAATATCCGATGTCAGTATCCTTTCAACATCTTTAGCAATGGCAACCTGTGCTTTAGTATAGAATGTTCCCGGAACTTTTCTGCCAATTACCATCGGCTGTGACAGACATACAAGTACCGAAAGCACATATGCCTTCATTCTCGAATATGAGAATTCGTCCTGTTTATAAAGTTCCCACAAAGCATTAAATTCATTGGCAATGTCAGATGATGATGCCGCTATATATGTTTTAGAGTCTGAGCAATAACGCTTGGCTATGGCTTTAAGGTCAATGCCGAAAACTTCTGACAGAAAATCATTCTTCACCGCATTTTCAAGGTCAATAAACAACTCCAATCCATGATACATATGTCCCGGATAAATATAATTATTCATCGCATAATTCTCACTTAACGAAATCTGCTTATCCGTTACATATACATAATTGTCATCATTTAATAACAGTTCACACCTTCCCTCAACACAATAATTAATTATAAATGGACCTCTCTTTAAATCAGAAATCTCATCTAATGCAGGGGCAGGCCAACGAAATGCATCTATCTCAATATATGCTAATGTTACACCCTCAAACACCTGAATGAATTTCATATAACCAATGTCATTTTTATCATTGTATTTAAGACACACATCTTCTTTATCATAAATGACGGATATTCCCGGTAGTTCACAACATTTCTCTATAAGTTTTTCTATCTCCATAATAAACCTCTTTTCCGCAGGCTGTTCGCTCGATATTGATGCCTAAAAAAACAAATGCCACCTGCGGTGTCGCTTTCTCCTCTTTCGCCTTTTCTTATCTCACGAACTCGTGCTTTCGCACTCTATCGCCTGCATCTCGCAGGCTGTTCGCTCGATATTGATGCCTAAAAAAACAAATGCCACCTGCGGTGTCGCTTCCTCCTTTTTCGGCTTTTCTTATCTCACGAACTCGTGCTTTCGCACTCTATCGCCTGCATTACGCAGGCTGTTCGCTCGATATTGATGCCTAAAAAAACAAATGCCACCTGCGGTGTCGCTTGTTTTTTTGTAGGCATCAATATTATAACATATCTGGTTGCTATTTGGATTAAAAATAGCAAAAAAGTATAGATAATTCTACCTTATGATGATATTATCTTGCAGTTAGATTAGTCTAACCAATATATTACAGCAGGATTAGTTTCTGCAGAAAAGGAGAAATTATATGAATAATAAAATTCAGGCAAAAGATTTAATTAACGTCGGATTATTTACAGTAATCTATTTCGTACTTGGGTGCTGTGTTGCCATTCCAATCGGTATGGTTCCAATTTTTCTCCCAATTCTTGGTACATTATGGGTTATAATTACAGGAATTCCATTTATGTTATTCCTTACAAGAGTTAAGAAATTCGGTATGATTACATTAATGGCTGTTTTGAGTGGATTACTTATGGGCTTTACAGGAATGGGCTTCTTTGGTGTTCCTCTGGGTTTAGTATTTGGTCTGTTGGGTGATTTCGTTGTTAAATCAGGTGAATATAAAAGTATTAAAAAAGGCATTTTAGGATATGCAATATTTAGTCTCTGGATGGTTGGAACTTATATTCCAATGTATTTTATGGCAGATAATGCAAGAGCAGATTTCGCAAGCCAGTTCAGTGAAGATTATGCTGATAAGGTAATGTCCGTAATGCCTATGTGGAGTTTCATTCTTGTAGTTGCAAGCATTTTCATTTTCGCAATAGTTGGCGGACTTATCGGAAAAGCTCTACTCAAAAAACATTTCAAGAAAGCCGGAATAGCTTAATGAATTTTAATTTTTTTACATATAATGGCAAACGCAGATATCTGTTATTAGATCCTCGCACAAAATTACTGCTGCTAATAGTCGTTTCCTCCCTTATGCTTGGCGGTGGTAATGCAGGTCTTATGAAATGGTGCAGGCTTACTCTAAGCCTGTTGCCAATACTATTATTCCTTATAGAGCATCGCGTAAAAACCGCCGCTAAATATTTCACATTTTATATAGTATGTTTTCTTGCAGAGCAATTCA
The DNA here is from genome assembly GCA_900314555.1 of uncultured Eubacteriales bacterium. Classification (GTDB taxonomy): domain Bacteria; phylum Bacillota; class Clostridia; order Lachnospirales; family Lachnospiraceae; genus Bovifimicola. The sequence continues at coordinate 8,468 of OMVQ01000102.1, forward strand.
CGATATCATACCTGACCGGAACAATATCATTCCTGATACTTGCTGTCTGTTCGATTATGACAAAATTTGCTCCCGGAATAATGTGTGGAGCATTCTTTTTATCAACTACAACCGTAAGCGAATTCATAGCCTCAATGGAGCGTATGCACATTTCTGATAAGCTGACCATACCGCTTGCTGTTATCTTCAGATTCTTTCCTACAATCAGTGAAGAATACAATGCAATTTCCGATGCTATGCGTATGCGCCAGATTCGTCTTGGCAAATGCGGTCCACTCGCATTATTAGAATATCGAATTATTCCTTTAATGATATCCATTGTCAAAATCGGTGACGAGCTTTCAGCCGCAGCACTCACAAGAGGTTTAGATAATCCCGGAAAACGTACGAGCATATGCGATATAGGTTTTCATATTCAGGATATAATTGCTTTCTTCATATGCATTGCGAGTGTCACAATATTTATAATTGGAAAATTTAAAATGTAAATTAGTGTGAAAAACGAGGTATTTTATGATAGAAATTAAGAATTTATCTTTTACATATTCAAATGAAAATTCCACCGAGACAGCCGCAAGTCTGAATAACTTAAACCTTACGATTCCGTCAGGTCAGGTCGTGGTTCTGTGTGGTGAAAGTGGCTGTGGCAAGACAACCGTAACACGCCTTATCAATGGGCTTATCCCTCGTTATTATGAGGGGACTATTACCGGAAATGTATTCATAAATGGCAAAGACATTTCTAAATTACAATTATACGAAATCTCTAAAAATGTTGGAAGTGTATTTCAAAACCCTCGTTCCCAGTTCTTCAACGTTGATACTACAAGTGAAATAACTTTCTGCCTTGAAAACTTTGGTCTGCCGGAAAATGATATAAAGGAGCGACTCAATTTGGTCACTAAGCAATTTAATCTGGATTCTCTTCTAAACAGATGTATATTCAATCTGTCAGGCGGTCAGAAACAGAAAATCGCCTGTGCCAGTGTATCAATGCTGTCTCCTGATATTTATGTATTAGACGAGCCATCTTCTAATTTAGATATTGATTCAGTTCTAGAACTCAGGGATATTATTAAGACTTGGAAATCTGAGGGACACACCATTATCATTTCCGAACACCGTCTGTATTATCTTAAGGATATCGCAGACCGTTATGTTTATATGCGTAATGGCAGAATAGAAAAAGATTTCCCTGCAAATGAATTTGAGAAAATATCATCTTCTGAAAGAAAAAAACTTGGACTTAGAACACTTGATACAATAAGCCTTAAAGAAGCCATAGATTATATTTCTGAAGTTGTCAACGATAACGCTAAACGAAGTCCACGCTCACCAGCTTCACAGATTACTTTACATAATTTTAATTTTGCCTACAAGAAAGGCACTGAAATCTTACATATTAAAGAAGCTGTAATTCCTGCCCACAAGATAACTGCAATTGTCGGCAATAATGGTGCAGGCAAATCAACATTTGCAAGGTGTCTATGCGGATTAGAGAAAAAATGTGGCGAAATCATTTTCAATGACAAGAAGCTTAATGCTGCCAATAGACTTAACATAAGCTATATGGTTATGCAGGACGTGAACCACCAGTTATTTACAGATAGCGTTGAAGAAGAAATTCGAATCAGTATGGCAAATGAAGATGAGGAGCAAATTGACAAAATACTATATGATTTAGACCTCTATAATGTAAAAGAAAGCCACCCTATGTCTCTGTCAGGCGGACAAAAACAAAGAGTAGCCATAGCCTGTGCCTTAGCATCCGAAAAAGATATCATTATTTTCGATGAGCCTACAAGCGGACTCGATTATAAACATATGCTGCAGGTATCAGAAATTCTTAAAAGACTTCAGCAAGCCGGTAAAAGTATCTATGTAATAACACACGATATGGAGCTTATTATGGATTGCTGTACAGATGTTATCTGTATTGAAAACGGAAATATTTTAAAATAAATTACTCTAGCTTTGCACATACATTTATTATATTCATCTGCTAAAGTAAATTTGACAGATATAAATTTACTTAATACAAATGATTTAATTCTATTATGTATGCGCGAAGTCTGGGTAATACTATTCTTTCTGGTCACCAGGATTCAGATACTTAATAACTTTTGCCGGCACACCACCTACAACTGCGTAATCTGGTACATCTTTAGTTACAACTGCTCCTGCACCGACAACAGCATATTCACCAATTGTTACACCCGGGCAGATAGTTACATTCATTCCTATCCACGCATTTTTCTTTATCGTAACTTTACCATAAGTATATGTAATATGTCTGTCATTCATATCGTGATTAATCGTTGCAATTCTTAAGCCCGGTGCAACCATAACGCCATCACCGAATTCTATTCCGCCCGAAGCTGAAAGAATTGCCGAATGATTAATAAATACACCTTTACCAAATGTAACCCTGTTTCCAAAATCACATATAAATGGTGTCAATATTCTTACTTCACTAAGGCTCTGTCCAAATAATTCCTCTAAATATTTTACATAAGAAGAATCATCAGGCAGCACTGCATTAGCTTTGGCACATAATGTTCTTGCACGAATCATCTCTTCGCTTGCCTCTTTGAAATATGGTTGTCTGCAATCAGTCGGACCACCTTTATCCATTAATTCATATACATATCCCTTTGGATATTCTTTATTATTCTGATTTGTCATTGTATTCTCCATTTCTTACTTCTCAATCTGCGCGTTCCATTCTTCAATTGTCTTTCTTGCATTATCAACTTTACTGCCCTGAATAGCTAATCCCTTTAAGACCTCTGCACCTTTTGCGCATTTCTTAATGTCAGAAGCTGTTCTAGACATTCCACTTCCCTCATGCGTACAGAATGGATAAATCTTTTTACCCTCGAAATCATACGCCTCAAGAAATGTATAAACTGCCATAGGCATTGTTCCCCAATAATTAGGATAGCCAAGATAAATCTCATCATATTCATCAAGATTTTCAGGCATATTTAATATTTCAGGTCTTGCATTGTTATGTAAATCTTCTTTTGCCTGTGCGATACATTCATTATAATCCTTAGAATATGGCACTTTCTGTTCAATCTTATACATATCTGCACCTGTTATTTCAACAATCATTTTGGCTATCTTTTCAGTATTGCCAACACTAATATACTTCAATGAACCACCAAAATAATTTTCATCTGCTCTTGAATAAAATGCTACTAATTTCTTCATTACGACAATCTCCATTCCGCAGGCACATTGTGCCGGAGGAATCGCGAGCCAAATGTCAAATTTGGCTCTGCGATAGATGCTATTTGTGGTGCCTGCAACGCAAATAGCTGTGTGAAAAATCAGATATCAATCTGTATTTTTCACACTAAGCCTCCTTATATTGACAAAATTTCTAATTTATATTATTGTTATATCACTCGGTAGTTACTACCGGTCAAGTGTTTTTTTATTTTTTATTAGATTGGAGATTGCATATGTATACTATGAAAGAAGCCTGCGAGCTAACCGGATTGTCTTATGAAACATTGAAATTCTATTGTAACGAGGGACTTGTTCCTAATGTTCAGCGTGATTCCAGAAACTATCGTGTATTCACAGAGCGTAACATTAAGTGGATACAAAGTCTTACCTGTCTTAAAAACTGTGGTATGACAATTAACGAAATGAAAGAATATCTCGCTCTATGTATAGAGGGAAAGTCATCAATTCCTAAGAGAAAAGAAATCTTGAAATTAAAAAAAGAAGCTCTGTTAGAATCAATGAACCAACTCCAAAAAGCAATTGATTATATTGACTTTAAGCAAAGCTTCTATGATGATGTTCTGTCTGGTGAAATTGAATATCATAGTATTGTCGCGCCGGAGTAATTCCGTTTTCTCTGTCCCACCATACCTATTTATTTTCCTCGCGTTCAACTAATTCATCTATCAGTTCTATTGCTTCTTTAATCATATTATCACAATGGACTTTTTTAATTCCACCGTTTTTCGCATTTTCCCTGAGAAGCTCTGCGCAGTCTGTCATTCCATTATGATTTTCTGCGATTCGCCTTCTAAATTCTCCTACTACTGACGGAGAATCTATTCCTTTAGCACCAAGTATCATAAGCCCTGCCGTTATAACACCACACGTACTGCCACATTTCATACCACCACCGAAATTACAGGCGATATTAGAAGCTACATTTTCATCGAGTCCCAGTTCTTTAGCATATGTCCGCATTATAGTCTGTGAACAGTTATTTATCATAGGCACTTCATTTCTAAGTTCTATGGCTTTATCAATATGTTTATTCATCTCTTACTAATCTCCAATTCTGAGCGACTTGCCTAGAAGAGGCGATGAAAAATTCGCATGAGCGATTTCTCATCTGCCATAAAAACTATCTGCTTTCGCTCCGAAACAAATAGCTGTATGAAAAACAATCGCATCAGAATTATTTTTCACACTACTTCCTCGTATGATTATAGATATTTTTCTATTCATTTATATAACACATTTTTATGATAAATGCCAGAAATATCTTCCTGCAATTCTATAAGAGATATAATATAAGCCCGAGATAGCAGCAGGTATTACGCCACACACTATAACCTTGAATTTCAACGTTTTCTGAAGCTCTATGAATTTTATTATTACGACATATGGAGATAATAAATCAGGAACTTTACCATATAACAGATAAGTTACCACTATAATAATTATCAGATAGAATATTCCCATCTTAACATAGTTACCATATTTACTTCCCATTATTAGGTACAAAGGTGTCTCTAGGGTTGTCTGAAAATAAAAGAACGCAAATATTATTACCGGAATAATCATTGAAATCTTTATATCATTTATCGTATATGTAAATATTTCCATTAACTCGCACCATACTAAGATGATTGTCATTAATGCGAAATTAGTAATATACTTTGCCTTTATATGACCTCTTGCCATAACAGGTGATGCAATGGCAAATTCCCTGAAATTACATTTTTCATCATTGGCACACATATTTGCGAGCATATTGCTGGCTATTATAAAACTGAAAAACATCGCACTTAGATATATTAATATAAAAATAGGTTTATATATATCATCAGCAAATTTGTCAGGAATTGGAATAAAAAATACAACTGAACACAGGATAATTACAAGCATTGATAAACCTATGTCTTTACGGTTGACATACATATCTTTTAACATCATACCCCACATAGTCTTTCCCTCCTCTTAAGATTTAATAGTGTTCCAAAATAGGCAATACCTAATCCGACGAAGATTACACATAGCGTAATTAATGTAATTATTCCTGCGTGATGCATAATAAAAGCTTTAACGTTTATATTGTATAAATGAGATATAAATAATAGAAATTCGTCATAATAAAATTGCTGTATATAATAAGTTACACCCATTGCTATCACGTAGACTCCAATTATAACAACACCGCCTGCGGTATCTGACTTCTTTAACATATATGTAACCGGTAAAATTATGCATTGAAGCAGGCATACGAACAATACCACTACAAAGCCTATTACCATTCCTATCATAACATTTCTAAAGCCAAAGAATATTCCAAATATCATACTGTATGTTAAATCTACCGACAAACCTAACGCAAATGTGGTAGCTATCTCTAATATCTTCACCTTTGTCTGTACTTCTTCTAATGCATCTGTAGAATACACAAACATATAGAATCTGTATTTCAAATCACTATCAATTGAATATAGCGGCAATAAAGCCATCTCAAAGGTTATAATAAGTGTTGTTACCGCTGGAAATACTTTCTCAAATGTAGCCTTAAGTTCAAGCACATCACCTATAATCCGCAGATTACCGTATGAACAGGAAAAACGCATAGCCAAACCCGTATATAATAAAGCAATGTAAGAAATTATTCCTATAATAAACATTTTCTTATACAGATATATGTCCTTTTTATATAAAGCAATTATCTTTCCGTCTCTCATTCTTCCCACTCCCTTTTACTCATTCCCTTGACATAATAAATTAAAATATCATCAAGACTCGCATTATCTATTAAAGCGCCTGAATATTTAACCTCACATTGTCTACGGTTCTTTACCATAATTGAAGCTGCGTATTTATTAGTCCTTATACTTATGATATCCTCGTCATCTATTTCCTTTATATCATCAAGACTACACTGTATTATTCCATGATTTTCTAATATCTCATCTTTATAGCCTGATAGAATAATCTTTCCATTATGTATAAATGTAAGCTTGTCAGCTATCCTCTCTAAATCACTTGTAATGTGAGATGACATTAAGATACTGTGTGTTTCGTCCTGCATAAATTCCATAAATACGTCAAGCATCTCACTTCTAACTACAGGATCTAAGCCTGCTGTTGCCTCGTCCATAATAAGCAGGCTGGCATTATGTGAAAGTGCTGTGGCTATCTGAAACTTCATCTTCATTCCCTTAGAGAACTCGCCTAACTTCTTCTTAACCGGCAGATGAAATCTCTCTAAATAACCATAGAAAGTCTCCTCACTCCATTCCTTATACATATTTTTCATTATGTTATTAATCTGCTTTCCATTAAGGCTCTCATGAAATGGAAGTGTATCAAAGACAACTGCAATCTTCTCTTTTATCTCTTTCTCATACTTTATATGGTCTAACCCGAAAATCTTAATCTCTCCGCTATCATTCTTAATGATATTCAGAATAGATTTAATCGTTGTACTCTTACCGGAACCATTCTGCCCTACGAAGCCCATAATACTTCCTGTCGGAACCGCGAAACTAATCTCACCTAATGTAAAACCATCATATTTCTTAACTAAATTATTAATCTCTATTGCATTTTCATATTCCATAACTTACTCCTGTCTACTCATCATAGGATGCATTTTTGATACTCTGATTGCTTTACTCTTATCTGCATATCATACTGTCTATGCCCAATCTTCTGCTAGTTTCCACCCTTATATAAGAGTCTGACTAATTCAACTAATTCTTCTAAGCTGACACCACTTATCTTAGCTTTTTCGACTGCAAGCGTTACATCTTTCTCAATCTGTATCTGATATTCCTCTCTTAAGGACTCAATCTTCTTAGATTTGACAAAGCTGCCCTTTCCGGTAAATGTCTCTATATAGCCCGACTTCTCTAATTCCTCATAGGCTCTCTTCGTCGTTATAAGGCTTACCCTGAGTTCTGCCGCTAAAGCCCTCATAGATGGCAATGGTTCACCACCTTTTAACTGTCCGCTTATAATAGTTTTCTTAATCTGTGAAACAATCTGTTCGTAAATCGGTTCATCAACTGAACTGCTGATAATTATATCCATTTTAATCCTTTCACGTTGTATATAATATGTATATTGTGTATATCGTATATATACATTATATTTACTTGTGTGAAATATGTCAAGAGAAATAATTATCTGACAAAAAAATAGTGCAGCAAACCAACTTTTAAATATAACCTGTTGATTTACTGCACTTTTATAATCTTTGTAGCAGATGACATTTACCCGCACCTGCTTATCAGTTCTACTTCTCTACATAATCCTGTTCTAATGCCTGCATATCTTTTATATAATCTCTCATCTTGCGATAGAAATATATTCCTGTGATAAGGTCTGAAGCACCTGTAAAGGCGATACATATTCCGACTAATCTGATCATCCATTTAGCTGCTCTGAACGGATTAAAGAGTAATACAATTCCCAGAATAAATGTAATTATTGCCGCTAAGAACATACCTCTATTCTTCTCATTTGTATATTTGCTTAATTGAAATACATACTGTAATTTAGAATAAGCACTGATAAGAATAAATACTCCCATCATAAATGGTATCACTGAAATAATTATCCTCGTAGAGGTAAGTATAAACAGACCAATTACAACGAAAATCAATCCTGATACAATTCCAATTCTTGAATATCCCGCCTGCTCTCTCTTTAAGAAATGACTAATAATTTTAATTACACCAACCGCAATGACTATTGTAGCAATTGTATATATCAAAGTTTTTGCAATTGATTCCGGGAACATTATAAAGACTACTCCTAATGCTACATATAATAATGCTGTTAAGATATTTTCAGCTTTAAATGCTTTAATTTTATCCATAGAAAACCTCCATTTCTCTCTTAATACGCCTAGTAAACAATAAGACGCAGGCAGACTACTAATCCTATCCTACGTCTTATTAAGTTATAAATTTTTAACCTATCTTACGATAATATTAAATTTCAAAAGTTATTATTCGATTACTTTAACCCATCCTTCAGGAGCTTCAATTCTGCCCATCTGGATACCTGTTAATGTCTCATAAAGTTTCTTAGTAACAGGTCCCATTTCATCCATTCCACTTGGGAAGCAGATTTCTTCACCATGATTTACAATCTTACCTACTGGTGAGATAACTGCTGCTGTACCACAAAGTCCACATTCAGCAAAATCTTTAACTTCATCAAGGAATACTTCACGTTCTTCAACTTCAAGTCCTAAATATTCTTTAGCAACATATACTAATGAACGACGTGTGATTGATGGTAAAATACTATTTGACTTAGGAGTAACAACCTTATTGTCCTTTGTAACAAATATGAAGTTTGCTCCGCCTGTCTCTTCAACTTTAGTTCTTGTAGCAGCATCTAAGTACATATTCTCTGCAAATCCCTCTTCATGAGCTGTTACGATTGCGTGTAAACTCATTGCATAGTTAAGACCTGCTTTGATATGGCCTGTACCATGTGGAGCTGCTCTATCGAAATCACTTACCTTAATAGTAATTGGTTTTGCACCACCTTTGAAATATGGTCCAACAGGAGTACATAAAATTCTGAACTGATATTCATCAGCAGGTTTAACACCGATAACAGGTGAACTTGCGAACATATATGGTCTGATATATAATGTAGCGCCTGAACCATATGGTGGAACATATGCTGCATTAGCTTTAACTACCTGAACTACTGCATCAACAAATCTATCCTGTGGAAATACAGGCATCTCAAGTCTCTTAGCTGAATCTTCCATACGAGCTGCATTTAAGTCAGGACGGAAACATACGATATGTCCATCTTCTGTTGTATATGCCTTTAAGCCCTCGAAACATGTCTGCGCGTACTGTAATACACCTGCACATTCATTTATTACAACGTTTGCATCACTTGTTAATTCACCATCGTCCCATTTTCCATCTTTGAAATTAGACACATATCTCTTATCTGTCTGTTGATATCCAAATCCAATATTTGACCAATCAATATTCTTCTTTTCCATGACAATTACTTCCTTTCATCTGTCAGTAGCATACTTTTATGATTGCTATTTACGTTATTCTTTTTCAAATAAGTTTACCCCCGCTTTTAGATACTGTCAAGAAATTTTTGCAGCTCAAAAACACTTTCTTTTATGGCAAATGGTTTGCAATTTTCTAATTCCTCCATTTCACCATAGCCGTATCCTATCAGAATACAAGGAATACCACACTCTTTAGAGCCGATGTAATCGAACTTTCTGTCACCTATCATAACTGCTTCATTTGCATCGAAGTCCTTAATTCTACTCATCGCATATCTTATTACGTCAGCCTTTTCCACGCGGCTTCCGTCCATTGTGCTTCCTGCTACCACATCAAAATATTTAATAATTCCAAAATGTTCTAATAACTGCACTGCGAACTCTTCAGGCTTAGAAGTGGCTAAAATTACTTTCTTACCCTCATTATGAAGATGTTCAAGTAATTCCTTAATTCCATCATATAATTCACATTCAAATATTCCCTGTTTTCTGTAATACACTCTGTATTCGTCAACAGCCTCCATAGCTTTCTCATGAGTAAAGCCATAAAACTGCTCATAAGAATCACTAAGTGGTGGACCGATAAATGGACAAAGTGTATCTAAATCTTCGACTTCAATGCCGAATTTCTTAAGTGAATACGCAACTGATTTAGTGATTCCCTCTTTAGGATCAGTTATCGTTCCATCTAAATCAAATAAAATATATTTCATATATAAACCTTTCCATAATACTAATTGTCTTAAATTGCATTTGCCTATTCAGATATTTTTACAAATTAAATTTGACCTGGCAAATATAACTTGCAAATAAATTTGTGCTGGTAAATGCAATTTGTGCTGGTAAATGCAATTTTTCTGCATATAAATATATAATATTAATTTACAAGTATGGCTGCCACAATACAGTGACAGCCATACCCATTTATATTCTGCTCTTTTACAATTTCTAATTAATATTCCATTGCTTTCTCTTCGCCATTTACTACACGTAAACCACCCTGAGCTAATGCAAGAAGTTCATCTTCTCCACCATATACTGTAAATGGTGCAATCCATTCTGAAGCTTCTTTTAATTTTTCAATAATGAAGTCATTATAAGCAATTCCACCTGTAACGATTATCTGGTCAACTTTACCTTTTAATACGCAGGCCATTGAACCTATGTCTTTGCTTACCTGATAGATGAATGCATCACGAACTAATTTAGCATTATCGTCTGTCTCAGCCATCTTCATTACATCTCTCATATCATTTGTATTGAGGTATGCATTAAGTCCGCCGTTACCAACTAATTTCTTATATACTTCTTTCTCTGTATATTTGCCTGAGAAGCAAAGGCTGATAAGTCCGCCTACAGGAACACCGCCTGCTCTTTCTGGTGAAAATGCGCCATCTCCGTCAAGTGCATTGAATACATCTATAACTTTACCATTCTTATGAGCGCCAACTGATACACCGCCACCCATATGAACAACGATAAGATTTAAGTCCTCATACTTCTTATCATTTTCCTTAGCATATCTCTTAGCTACTGCTTTCTGGTTTAATGCATGGAAAATACTTATACGAGGAATCTCAGGTACACCTGAAATTCTTGCTTCAGGGCTTAATTCATCAACAACAACCGGGTCAACTATATAAGATGGTACTCCGATTTCGTCTCCGATTTCTCTTGCTAAAATACCACCTAAGTTAGAAGCGTGCTGTCCCTGTTTACCAATCTTTAAATCTTCTAATAATTCGTCGCTTACTTCGTAAGTACCACCTGGAATTGGTTTAAGAAGTCCACCACGACCTACTACTACATTTATTGATTTAATATCGAAATTCTTTTCTTTTAATAAATCAAGAATAATATTTTTACGGAAATCTTTCTGGTCAACTATTGTTGCAAACTGACCTATTTCTTCTGTAGAATGTCTCAATGTTTCTTCAAATAATAATGTTTCATCTTCGAATACACCAATCTTTGTTGATGTTGAGCCTGGATTAATAATTAAACTTTTTACAGACATACCTTTACCTTCCTTTTTGAAATATTTAAAATTAAATTGTGTTTAATCTTATTTATTCTTCATAGCCTCTGCTACAACTGAACCAAGTGCTATTGAATTAACTTTTGTCTCGAAATCATCTGAACGTGATGTAAGAATAACCGGTGCTTTTGTACCTGTTATGATGTTACCATTCTTAACCTTAGCTGTGTGTACAAGTGTCTTGTATACAAGGTTTCCTGCATGAATGTCAGGGAATAATAAGATATCAGCATCACCAACGATTTTTCTGCCTTCAGCACCCTTATGAGCTGCTGCTTCAGGACATATAGCAAGGTCCATAGATAATGGTCCGTCAACGATACAACCTTTAATCTTGCCTTCTTCACACATCTTTGTAAGTTCTGCTGCTTCAACAGTTACAGGCATCTTAGGGTTAACTACCTCAACTGCTGCAAGTGGAGCTACCTTAGGCATATCAATTCCACATGCGTTACAGATTTCAACTGTATTTTCAATAATATGTACTTTATCTTCAAGTGTTGGATATGTCATAAATGCAACATCTGTAAGGAATAATAATTTATTAATTCCCTCAATCTCAAATACGCATACATGTGATAATGGACGATTATTTCTAAGTCCTACTTCTTTATTAAGTACGCTCTTTAAGAATGACTTAGTATCAATCAATCCTTTCATATACATATCTGCTGTACCATTATGTACAAGTTCAACAGCCTTAAGTGCTGCCTGTTCTGGGTCTTTCTCATCAATTATCTGGTAATCAGATAAATCCATATCAATTGTTGCTGCAATCTCTCTAATCTTGTCCTCGTCACCAACAAGAATTGCATTAGCAATATTTCTCTCTTTTGCTGCTTTTACAGCTTCAAGAACGGGTGCGTCCTGTGCAACCGCAACTGAAACAGTTTTAACACTACAACTATTTACTTTAGAAATTAATTCATCAAATCCTTTAGCCATTATGACACCTCTTACGATAATTTTATTTGTGATTACACAATACTGCCTATGTATTCACATTAATATGGATAATATAGCACTTACTCAGCAAAAATTCAAGTACACGAACAGATACAATTGCTGATTAATTGCTAATTTGTTAATTTTGCATTTTATTTACAAAAATCAGTATACTTTTTTGCAAAATGAACTTAAAATATACTTATTATAACATAATAATTGATGATTACACAAAATTTACCAGGAGAAAATATATGATTAGAATACTCGTTGTCGAAGATGATATAAATATTGCAAAAATGATTCAGACTACTATTGAAATAGGAGGTTACAGTTCTGTTTCCTGCCAGGATGGCATTAAAGCATTAGAACTTATTAACTCTAATGCTTTTGACCTTATACTTCTTGATGTAATGCTGCCTGGAATGGATGGTTTCAAAATCATTTCTAAAAAGACTAATGATACGCCTGTTATATTCATTACAGCTAAGCAGGACGTAATGGATAAAGTTACCGGTCTTAAGCTTGGTGCTGAGGATTATATTGTTAAGCCATTTGAGGCAATGGAACTTTTAGCCAGAATTGAAGTTGTTCTCAGAAGATACAATAAAGAGGACCACCTTCTTACATACGGAGACATAGTAGTTGATACCTCAGTACATAGCTGTCAGCAAAATGGTGTAAATGTTAATCTTACTCCAAAGGAATTTGAACTCTTAGTATTCTTTATTAAGCATACTGATGTAGCAATTACCAGAATGCAGCTTCTTTCCACTATATGGGGATATGAATTTGAGGGTGAATCCAGAACTGTCGATATTCACATACAGCAGTTAAGAAAGAAACTTAATCTTAAGACTAAATTAGTTACATTACCTAAACTCGGTTACCGTTTAAATAAGGAAACCGATGCTTAATATTACTAATATAAAAGTTTTTAATTAACTCGACTATGCATTCGTTTTATGATACAATCTTCATATAACATATATGGAGGTTATATTCATGGGCA
>OMVQ01000101.1 GCA_900314555.1 uncultured Eubacteriales bacterium
GTTTTGCGAATAGTTAGACTTCTCTTTGTGTAGATAACGGATATTCTGTAAATAGTTTTATTAAGTCAGTAATTCAAGAAAAATTAAACAATGCTTAATGTATGTTTCAACCCGCAACCTAATCTCTATCTCTAAAAACAAAAGCCACCATAAATGCAATGTAAAATCATTCTTTGATTTCTCCATATACATATTATGGTGGCTTTACTAAGCAACTAAATTAATAATTAATGACTCATTAACTCAAAAGCTTAATAATTACTAAATCAATATTAATAATTATGCTTTGAATTGTATGTATAACTTTACAGTTCTAAGTAATTCATAATTATATCAACAGCTTTATCAATTCCGATTTTACCGCTGTTTATACACAGGTCATAAGATGAACAAACACCCCATTTTTTATTAGTGTAGTAATTGTAATAACTTGCACGTTTCTTATCAGTTTTTAAAATCATCTCCTGTGCCTTAGAAGGTGTAACATTATTTCTTTCACAAATTCTTTTTACTTTAGAATCCATATCACTTGAAATAAATACACTTGTTACATTGTAATCATCTTGTAATGCATAATCTGCACAACGTCCAACAAATACGCAGCTTTCTTTCTTAGCAATATTCTTAATAGTTTCGAACTGGGCTAAGAATATTTTCTGGCTTAATGGAACATCTATCATTCCACCTGTACCATATGGGTGATATGTATCCATAACAAGTGAATACAAAAAGCTGTTTGTAGGTTTTTCATCATGCGCTTCGAATACTTCCTGGCATAACCCACTTTCTTTAGCAGCGATAGAAAGCAACTCATTATCATAGCACTTGATACCAAGTCTTTCTGCAAGCTTCTGACCGATTTCTCGACCACCACTACCATATTGTCTTCCGATTGTAATAATAGTATGTTTATCCATACAAAACACCTCCCAAAAAATTTTTTACTAATTGCGCGGTAATATTTTGAGTAAATGTACAAAATATTCTGGTAAAGGAGCTTCAAACTCCATATATTTATTAGTTCTTGGATGTATAAATCCTAAAACTCTGGCATGAAGTGTCTGCCCAACTAATTTATATGGGCAATGAGCCGGACCATATACGGCATCTCCTAATAAAGGATAACCTATACTTGCCATATGAACTCTTATCTGATGAGTTCTTCCGGTTTCTAGCTGACATTCAATATGGGTAAAATTCTTAAAGCATTCTAAAACCTTATAATGCGTAATTGCATCTTTACCGTTATTAACATTAGCTTCCATCTTTAATCTGTTATTAGGGTGTCTGCCAATTTTGGCATTAACTGTACCCGAATCTTCTTTTATAACATTATGGACAATAGCTTCGTAACGTCTTGTTATTGAATGTTCCTTTAATTGTTCAGCTAATTTGTTATGTGCATAATCATTTTTACATACAACTAAAACACCTGTTGTATCCATATCTATTCTATGAACAATACCAGGTCTCATAACACCATTGATTCCTGATAATTCATCTTTGCAATGATAAAGCAATGCATTTACCAATGTTCCCGAATAATGTCCTCTTGCAGGGTGAACCACCATTTGTTTAGGTTTGTTAACAACAATTATATCACTATCTTCATATAGAATATCTAAAGGAATATCCTCTGGTACAATTTCAGGTTCAATTGCTTCCGGAATATGGATTAACACCACATCATTTGTAGAAAGCTTATAATTCGATTTAACGACTGAATCATTAACTAATATAAACTGTTCTGAAATCAACCTTTGAATATGTGTTCTTGATATATCCGGATATAATGTTGCGATGTACTTATCAATTCTTGTACCATCTGCAAGAAAATCAACAATTATTTTATCAAAAAACGTGTTCATTTATTTAAACTTCCTTATGAAATAAACTCTCAAATTCACTTTCATTTGTAAAAAACATTAAAATAATAAATACTAATATAGTTGCCACTACAACATAGCAATCTGCAATGTTAAAAGTTGGAAAATCAATAAAATCAAACTTTATAAAGTCAACTACATATCCTAATCTGATTCTGTCTATAAGATTTCCTATCGCACCTGCTATCATAAATGTACTTAATACCTGCAGAAAAGTAAATTTCTTAGATAAATTATGATTGTGGTATATAGAATCCTGTAATAGCTTAATAATATAAATTATTCCAATTGTAACAAGAATTACGACTATTGTAATAAGAGTCATCTTCCCATTCATAATACCAAATGCAACACCTCTATTCTCAAGATATTCAAAAGATATTAATTTAGGAATAATTGGATAATTCTTCTCTATATTAAGTCTGTTAACAATCAGATACTTTGATATCTGGTCAATACCTACCAGAATTATAGTTAAAATACTTAATAACAAGTATTTGGTCAGCTTTTTCTTACTACTCTGCATTATTATTCTGTATATTCCTTTCAATTAAGTAGATTACTTAAAGCAGATACTATAATTATAATACAATACCTTCTAAAGAATTATTCATCTCTTCAACGGATACTGATGTATCAATAATGGCATTGCCAAGACTCTTAAGAAGAATGAACTTAATAGTATCAGCTTCCATCTTCTTATCTGATTTCGTTGCCTCTACTACTTCAGTCTTAGATAATCCCTCTACTGTCGTAGGCAGATTATATTTTCTAATGATACTCTTACTGAATTCCAAATCTTTCTCACTTATATAACCTTTTGCATATGAAATCTCTAATGCTGCAAGCATACCAAGTGCTACACATTCTCCATGTAATAATGAGAAATCAGAATTCTTCTCGATAGCATGTCCAAGTGTATGTCCAAAATTAAGTAAAGCTCTTTCACCAAGTGTCTCCTTAGGATCATATTCAACAACAGCTCTCTTAATCATACAACTTTCACATATCATATATTCTAATGCATCATATTCTAAATTAAGAATATGTTCAGAATTATCATTAAGCCATTTGAGATAACCTTTATCCTTAATAAAGCCATGTTTTATTATCTCGCCCATTCCCGATAAATATTCGCGGGTTGGTAATGTCTTTAAAGTCTCAATGTTGATATAAACCAATATAGGCTGATAAAATGCACCAACCATATTCTTATATCCATTAAAATCGACACCTGTCTTACCGCCAATACTACTGTCAACCTGTGAAAGTAATGATGTAGGCATCTGGATAAATCTGATACCTCTAAGATATGTTGCAGCCGTAAAACCTGTCAAATCTCCAACTACACCACCGCCGAGTGCAATTAAGACATCTTTTCTGTCGAATTTATTCTGTATTAAAAATTCATATAACTTATATACCACATCAAGATTTTTACTGCTTTCACCTGCATCAAATGTAAATATATACACTTCTTTGCAAAGCCCTGCTAACCTTTCTCTTAACTCGTTAGCATAATGTGGTCCGACATTAGTCTCTGTGACAATGCACAGACGACGATTTAATATATAAAACTTCTGTACTTCTTCATAAAATTTTTCATAGTCTTTCTCTATAAGTATATTATAGCAAGGCTTATTATCGAAACTTACCGGTAAAATAACAGACATATATACACCTCAATTACATTTCTGTTACATTTGCATTACCATTGAGAATCTCCTGGAAATCTCCTGAAATCTCTACTGATGGTGGAGTTGCAATAAATATGTAATTAGAAACTTTCTGCATATTTCCATCGATGGCGAAACAAGAACCTGATGTAAAATCAATTATTCTCTGTGCCAGTTCAACATGGATTCCCTCTAAATTTAATACAACAGCTCGTCCTGAAACAAGAGTATTTGTTATCTCTCTTCCGTCTTCTATAGTAGCCGGTTTAATAACACAAACCTCCATACCATTCTTACTTCTCATAGGTACAACTTTAGGTTTAACCTGTTTAGGTCTTGGTGCTGTTCTGGATACTGTTTCCTTTGAATAATCATCTATATCATCATCGTATCGTTTAGAAGCTTTAGGCTGTCTCTTTGGAACTTCATATTCCTCTTCTTCGTCATAATCATCATAATCATCTTCATCATTCAGTTTCATAAAGCTTAAAAACTTATCTGTTATACTCATAAATTACCTCCAACCGGCACACATAACGTATGCCATCTAATTCTAATATATTTTGATTAATATACGGCATACTTAAGTATGCTAATGACGTATATTTTGATTAATATATGGCATACCTAAGTACGCCAATGAGTTATATTTAATTATTACTATTATCCTTGTTTTTGGTGCTTATGTCAACCAGTTTATACTGATTTTCGGCTATATATTGTAATTTCTGTTACCAAAAATTCCCGTACCAACTCTTACTAAAGTTGCACCCTCTTCCACTGCTACTTCATAGTCACCTGTCATTCCCATTGAAAGCTCTTTCATTTCGACATTTTCTATGTGTAAACTGTCAATTTTTACTGATAACTGCTTTAATTCCCTGAAATATTGTCTGTTGCTTTCAGGGTTCTCAGTATAAGGTGCAATTGTCATAAGTCCCTTAATATGTACATTAGGTAACTTACTGATTTCTGTTACAATATTAATTGTCTCTTCTTCGCTTAATCCGAATTTTGTCTCTTCATTTGCAACATTTACCTGAACTAAAATATTTACTGATACATTCTTCTTTACTGCTTCAGCACTAATCTGTTCAGCTAATCTTACTGAATCAACAGAATGGATAAGATGAACTTTATCAACTATATATTTAACTTTATTTCTCTGCAGATGACCTATAAGATGCCATCTTATATCATCATGTAAAACAGGATACTTCTCATCAAGCTCCTGAACCTTATTTTCGCCAAAATCTCTTGTTCCTGTAGCATATGCCTCTTCAATATCAGAAACAGGTTTAGTTTTACTTACGGCAATCAATGTGACCTCTTTAGAATCTCTTCCTGCTCTTTTACACGCATTATCAATATTTGCCTGTACTGTACTTATGTTGTCTTTAATCATAGTGTCACAACTCCTTTTATTTAAAACTTTTTAATGCTTTTATTTAAAAACTTTTTTAGATTTTTTAATGTTTTTATTTAAAAATAACTTGATTTTCTTTAACTAATGATGCATTTAAAACTATCTGGTCATATACCTGCAATCCGTATTTAGAACCGGACTCAACTATATAATAGCCATTTTTCTCTGATAGAATCTTAACATATCTGAAAGTTGTATATCCTGTATTAACATTATATACACCCGATAATTTCTCGGTTTTATCTATCTGATATCTGTCGGTTGAATTAGGTTTAGCTATAACATCTCCCTTTTGTAATACATCAGAGGTTTCTACATAACATACGTTATCATCTCTATCTACAATCGAAGCTGCAACGAATACTGATTTTGTCTCATTATCGACAATCTCCTCTTTCATAAAGCCCTCATCATTAGAATCGCCGCCTGTTATAATATAATCTACAGGAATTTCATAATAATCTTTCTTGGCAATTGCAGTTTTTGGTACTTTAAGTCCTTCCCTTGTATCACTGTCAATCTTTACATTTATAAATCTGTCTCCCGCAAACTGAATCATATAACGTCTAAGACCGATTACACCATATTTCGAACCATTATTATCTATAATACTGAAATATGCCGAAGTTTTAATTCCCTCTGATGGAAATGATATGTCTACTACAGTTGTATCTTTATAATCCTCAGCCTGTTTCTTAGTTAATGGAATAACTATCTCCCATTCTTCATTATCAATAGTCTTATAAATAGGTTTTCCGTTTTCTACGCTGCTTCCTGACTTGATAGGGTTCTTATTATAGGCTTTCTCATCAAATAAATCATCTGTTATCTTATCCTTTGTAAGTCCCTCATAACCATCAATATAGAATTCAACAATTCCTGAACGGTCTGCCTTATTTAGTGATAAAGCTGCACCTCCGTTAGCTGTTATTGATTCATTTATAGTTGATAGGGTATTAAGATTAATATTTTCTAATAAAGTTGCATCAAGATTATATTTAAAATCGTAAACCTCATCAAATTTCTTAGAATCATATGACGAAACAAATTTCGATATATCTGTTTTGATTTCTGACAGATTCTCGTTTGTCAACATCGAATCATTCTCGGCTGCATTTTCTAATCTCTCAGAGAAATCACCATTCTCATCTATTGTATATAATGTATTTCCTACTGATACCTTTGTTCCCTCTTTAATATAATAATTAATATATCCCGAAGCCGGTGCATTAGTTACATTCTCTGTTCTAAGAGCAATTCCTGTTGTAGCTATGCCCGCTATCTCTTCGCTCTGGCCCTTTGTTACCTCATATATAGATATCTTATCTCTTGAAAGATAGATTATACAATTTATACCTAAATACAAAAAAACAAGAGTCAGAATTATCATACCAATATTTATATTTAAAGGTTTCTTATATCTTACAATTCGCTTATTCTTAGATCTCACTTTTACCTCCATATTTTCAATAACTCTGTATAATATTATCTAATAATCTTGTTTTTTAGTCAATCACATATTAATAAATTATATAAATTTATAAATTTTTTAATAATTTTTATTATAACTGTTAATAATAGATGATATAGAATATCTCTTAGAAAGGATGATTAAAATGAATTCAAGAGGCTTAGATTATACATTACTCACAATAGCTATTATAGGTGCAATTAACTGGGGCTTAATTGGTTTCTTCAGATTAGACCTCGTTGCATTTCTATTCGGCAATATGACATTGATTTCAAGAATCATTTATGCTGTTGTAGGTATCTGCGGATTATACCTTATAAGTATGTTTGGAAGAGTCAGAGATATAGCTGAATAATGTAAATCTTGCTACATTCTCCACCTTAAACCGAAATAATAGTATAAAATTTACAGATACTTGAATGACAAAATAATCCGGTAACCATAATTCAAGTTTAATAACCATAAAGACCTGCAATATATGACGGCCTGTGACGTTAGTTAAGGACAGTTCATATACGCAGGTCTTTAATTTTAAAATTAAATGCGGCTTTTAGTATATATTCTAAAGACTATACTCTAATTATCTATATACATCACGCCAATCTAAATCACCACGTTCAAGTGATTTGATTAACATCTCCGCTGTAGCTAAGTTGGTAGCTAAAGGAATATTATGCATATCACATAATCTGAAAATATTATTTACATCAGGCTCATGAGACTGTGGTGTCTGTGGATCTCTGATAAATATAATCATATCTAACTGGTTTTGTTCTATCTGTGAACACATCTGCTGGACACCTCCAAGATGTCCTGCTAAAAACTTGTGAACATTCAAATTTGCTACCTCTTCTATAAGTCTACCTGTTGTTGCTGTTGCATATAATTCATTTTTGCATAATATTCCGCGGTAAGCAATACACAAGTTCTGCATAAGTTTTTTCTTGGAATTATGTGCTATTAATCCAATGTTCATAAGCTACCTCCTACTGTTATATAATTTCTTTTCGCTGAAGTCCAATATTAAGAATTACACCAATACATGCAAACAGACTTAGTAATGAACTTAGTCCATAGCTTACAAATGGTAATGGTAATCCGGTATTCGGAATAATTCTTGTAACTACACCAATATTTACAAACGACTGAATGGCTAACAGAAAACCAAAGCCACAGGCGATAAGTTTACCCGCCATATCAGGTGCATTTGCTCCGATATAAAAGCACTCAAGTATTATTAACAAGAGAAGTATTATAACTGCCGAAGCACCTACAAAACCTAATTCCTCACCTACTATACAGAAGATGAAGTCTGTCTGTGGTTCTGAAATATAATTACCATTCTTAACACTTGTTGTCGTGTTATTGTTTAAACCTTTTCCCCAGAGTCCGCCTGAACCAATTGCCATAACAGAGTTCTTCTGCTGGTAATTAATTCTTTCAGCGACCTCATTATTTTCATCATAGAAACCAATAATTCTATTATATTGATATTCTTCTATTATTTTCTGATTTGGCTGCATAATCAGATATATCAGAACAACTGCAACCGGAACTGCAACTGCAAGCACACCACCGATTATCTTATAACTAAGTCCTGCCATATACATTATTGCACAAAATGTAAGTGAAATAACAATACTCGTAGATAAATCGGGCTGTTTTAATACTAATGCAAGTGGAATTGCAAATAATACCACTGCACCACCAATTACAGGCAATGTATTAAGACGGTCTTTATACTTACATAGATATCTTGCAAAAAATAATATTAAAAATATCTTTGTGAATTCCGATGGCTGTAACTGGATAAAACCTAAGTCTATCCATCTGGTAGCACCCATTTTATTAGCACCTGCGACTTTTACCCATATAAGTAATATAAGATTCAGAAAATAAAACGCCCATGAGAACTTCAAAATGAATTTATAGCTTACAAGACAGGCTATAACCATTATAAACAGTCCCATAGCAAAACCCATAATCTGTTTCTTCTCATAAATATCTGAATCCGTTGCACTTGCTATTGCAAGTATGCCAATAACAGTTAATGCACATACCCAGATTAGTAATCTGATATTAAAATGTCTGAATTTGTAACTTTTTAAAGTTTCAAATATTCTTGCCATATTTTACTTATTTTCCTTTTCAGCACTATGTCTTACTTCTTTGATTGGAATGTTAGCAATAAGTGCAGGAACTGCACCGTTAGAGCTGTCTGACTCTGTCTGTGTTATCTGGATATCAAGTCCGTCACAATCAATTTCCATATACTTTTTAATAACATTAATTATATCATTCTTAATCAATTCCATAATCTCTGGTGAGCAGTTTGCTCTGTCTGATACAAGTAATAACTTGAGTCTGTCTTTTGCAACATTTCCAGAAGGTTTCTTCTTGAACATATCAAAGATACTCATACCTACACCCCCTTAGTTTTTCTTAAATAATCTTGCAAAAAAGCCCTGTTTCTTATCTAAATCAAGTAATGGAACTTCTTCACCAAGAATACGTTTACAAATATTCATATATGCCTGTCCTGCAAGACTGTCAGAACCAACTAATGGCTCACCGTTATTAGTTGCAATAACGATATTCTCATCATCAGGTACAGCACCAATTAAATCAATTGCAAGAATGTCTACAACGTCATCAATTGACATCATCTCACCTTTTTTAACCATATCCATACGGATTCTGTTAACTACAAGGTCAGCACGTTTCTTCTCATTTGCTTCTAATAATCCAATAATTCTGTCTGCATCACGAATAGCTGATACTTCAGGCATTGTAACGACAATTGCTCTGTCTGCACCTGCTATGGCATTCTTAAAGCCCTGTTCAATACCTGCAGGACAGTCAAGAATTATGTAATCAAACTCTTCTCTTAATTCATCTGTTAATTTCTTCATCTCTTCCGGAGATACGCTGTTCTTATCGCCTGCCTGAGCACATGGTAATAAGAATAAGTTAGGATAACGTTTATCCTTAATCATTGCCTGTTTTGCACGACAATTGCCTTTTACAACATCAACAAGATTATATACGATTCTATTCTCAAGACCCATTACAACGTCAAGATTTCTTAATCCTATATCTGTGTCAATCAATACTACTTTCTTGTTTAGCATAGCTAAACCTGTACCAACGTTGGCTGTTGTAGTTGTCTTACCAACGCCGCCTTTTCCTGATGTTACTACAATTACTTCACTCATTGTAACAATTCCTCCCAAGTTTTATTGTTTAGTTAAAATGAATATCATTTAAAACTTCTTTATTAAGTGGTTCTATATAAATATTACCATTTTCTACAAATGCAATCTTTGTTTCAGGTTTGTTCTTTTTATTCTTTGAATTCTTAGTCTTTTTAGCATCATCAGATGCTCTTGCAATGTAATCACCAATTCTTATCTGCATAGGTTCCATCTCCAATGCCACCACAAATGATGTGGAATCTCCGGTAACACCTGCATATACTGTTCCCTTTAGAGAACCAAGTATTATTACGTTACCAGATGAGATTACCTTTGCACCTGGATTAACATCACCAAGAATTACTATGCTTCCCTCACTTTCGATTACCTGTCCCGAACGTAAGGTTCCTCTATAGAACTGTCCATCATTATTCGATAAATCGTTCAAATGCTGTTCAACTGATTTCTTGAAATATTCCTCACGTTCCCTGTCATTATCGACAACACATACAATATTAAGCTCTGAATTCTCTGCTATTGTATCAAGAACCTGACGCATCTCGTTATTATCAAGAAATCTGCCCTCAAAAGTAATTCCCATAGATGAGTTACCAAGAAACTTTGATGATTCCTTAAATTTTTCGGCAATATCTGCCAATAAATTATCAAATGGTATATTTTTATCTAACATAACTATAATACCATATTTATTTCCTTTTATCACTACAGAATTTTTCATTTTTTGAAATTTCATTCCTTTCCTGCTAACATAATGGCTATTATAAGTCTTAGTCGTTCGTTACACCCGATGTAGGTATTGATGCAATACCGCCATATAATTCTTCATCAGTTGTAAGTCCATAGTAATATTTGATTGTATCACGTACAACCTCTGCCGTATATCCTGATGACTCACCATTAGGAATTAATACACTTAAGGCAATTTCAGGATTCTCATAAGGAGCATATGCCACGAATACTGAATGGTTTGAACGCAACTTATTCTCCTGTGCTGTACCTGATTTACCTGCTACACTTATCTGAAAACCATTAAATGTTGCTTTTGCAGTACCACCTGTTATAACAAGTCTCATACCATAATGAACTGCATCCCAGGTCGACTGGCTGAAATTAGTTGTATTAGTTAATGTAGGCTCATATTGTTTGACCAGATTACCATCTGTATCAGTAACCTTATTAAGTAGTGTCAACTGATAATTATGCCCACTATTTGCAACTGTATTCACATATCTTGCAAGCTGAATGTTAGCAAAACTGTTAGAACCCTGTCCGATTGCTGAACGTACTGAGTTATCAGTACTGAAAAGCGGTTCATTTTCTTCTATCTCAACACCTGATTTTGTAGTAAGTCCTAACTGTGCACCGTATTTCTTAAGTTTAGATAGTCCTAAATCACTGCTAAAGCCTCCATGCTCATCAATACTAAGCTCATAACCAACTTCGTAGAAGAAATAGTTACATGAGTATTCAAGTGCCTGTGAGACATTTATTGAACCATGATTACCCGGATATCTCCAACATTTTGGCGATGGAGTGATTTTCTTGAATTCTCCAAGGTCTGTAATCGTTCTTCCAGGTGTCAGATAGCCTTCTTCTAATCCTGTTATGGCTGAAAGCATCTTGAAAGTAGAACCCGGTGCGGTTCTTGTCTGGGTTGCTCTGTTATATAGTGGCAGTGATAAATCACTATTTAACTGTTTCCAATATACTGCATCTACTGAACCCGACAATTTATTATTATCATAACTTGGATATGTTACTAATGCAAGCACATCACCTGTATCCGTATCTGTTACTACTAACGAACCTGAACATGGATCAAGTGCTAACTGTGCAGGTGTAATCTTAATCTGTTTAATCTGTTCCCTGATAAATTCAAATGCAGAACTTCCACTTCTAAGAGCTGTATAAGCTGCTTCATCATATTCTAGAACATTCTGGTCATATAATAACATACATACCTGATTGCCACTAATTGAACCACTATAGATAAGGTAATAATAAATCTTTTTACTAAAGCCTGTATCAGTTGGAAGACTATTGTAAATATGTTCTACTAATTTATTATAGATTTCATCTGTGTCAGAATATTTAACTTCTGAAGAATCAAATATCTTAGAAGTATTTATCCAGTTCTTAGAAATTGCATATAACAGAAATTCTCTTAAACTAATAGTTTCATTAGTCCATTTCTGGTATGTTTCATCTTCACTATCAATTGCCTTTTTATTAATTATGCCCTCGGTATCTGCTAACTTAGTATATATATATGATAAATAAGTATTATTCTCCTCAGGTAATGCAGAAAGTGCCTCCGGAGTATCAGTTGTAAGTTCACTATATACCCAGTTAATGACATCTGACTGTTTTGCAACGAATTTCGAATAAATATTCTTCTCATTGTCTGATGCAGAATCAAGTCCGAACTTATTCAAATCTACAACATTATTATTAATAATCTGATAGTAGACATCCTTAACAGGGATTGGAATTGTCTTCATGTCCTCACTTGGTGTCACATCATAATTAACTATTTTCGAATATAGGATACCTGCAAGTTTCTGTTCTAATATCGTATATCCTGCCTTTTGTAATTTAGCATCAAGTGTTAAATATACATCATTTCCTGCCTTGGCATCTGTCTTGCTTACATTTTCAAGAATTCGTCCGGTATTATCTACAAATATTGTACTCTTACCTTTTGTTCCCTGAAGATAGGATTCCATCTCTTTTTCGATTCCCGATTTACCTACGACATCTGAACTGATATAGTTGCCTCCATCAGAATTTAACTCTGCTAACTGATCTTCTGATATAGTACCCGTATAACCTAATATATGTGCAAAATACACACTGTCATTATATACTCTTACAGTTTCTTCTGATACAGTCACTCCTTTTAACTCTGCCTGTGCCTCATAGATAGCTGCCACAGTCTCCTCAGATACATTTGAAGCTATCTTAGTAGAGATGTATTTCTGAAAGCGGTTAAGTGACAGATTATATCTTACCATGGCAATCTTAATCTGTTCTGCTTTATCATATTCATCTGATATATCAAACATCTTTTCGCCACAGAGATATTTCATTACATCATCAGCCGTAGAAGTTGACAATGTCTCTTTCTTCGTATCTAATTCACTTATAGATTTCTTTCCATAAATATCCCTTAGAAATCTTAATCTCTCATTATCAGAAGATACTGAAAACTCAAATTCATTATTTGTATTAAGAATAATAGGAAAATCATTAATTAATGTATCACCATTTGATGTAATTATATTAATGGTTTTAGATATAATCTCATTAAGCTTTTTATCCTTATCTTCTGTTGAATCACTTATATCGTCTTCAATTTCAATTGCATATGCAAGTTTATTATATGCAAGGACCTCTCCATTTCTATCGTATATAAGTCCTCTTGTTCCTGATGTAAGAACCTCACGCTCTGCCATCTGAATATAATTTTCTAAATAATATTCACCATTTACAATCTGTACATTAAATATTCTTATCATCAGAACTGAGAATAGTAATACAACAATAATTCCTAATACGAACAATCTTGATTTTAAGATACTTAATATATATTCAAAAAATTCTTTAACCAAATTTTGTTGCACTCCTTTTCTCATAGGCTTCTAACTTACGGTTTATCTTTAACATTATTCGATAAATTAGAAGTGTAATAACTACTGTATATATCATTTCAGGTAAAATAATGTGAATCAGATAATATATGAAATTCAAACGGTTTCTAAGCATAAAATTGAATACGTAATAGAAGAATGAATATACAAAATCGCTTCCGAATACAAGTCCGATAGGCAATGTAACATCTTCATCATAGAACATAGAATTAAAGAAACCGTTTATGTAACCGATATACATATACAATAATGCATTAAATCCAATTACCTGTCCATAGAATATATCAAGTACCAGACCACTGAAGAAACCAACAAACATTCCCTCTTTCTTACCACGCATAAAACCTGCCGCAAATGTAAGTATGAGTAAAAGGTTTGGTGATACTGAGGCTAACGAAAGTGCTTTAAATACTGTGCATTGTAACAGATAAAATACAAATATTGAAATGCCTAAAATAAATTTTCGAAGCATATATACCTCATTTCCACGATTAAATCGTTATCTACTGTTCACCGGTAAATTTCTGTTGTTTAATAATAAGAACAATATCTAAATGTGCGAAATCAACTACCGGAGTAACATATGCTGACTTAGTCAGATTATTAGAATCATCAGAGATATCTTTAACATATCCTATCAAAATACCCGGTAAGAATTTACTGCTTATATTAGATGTGATAATCATATCACCCTCATTTACATTAGCATTCTTATTAATATTAAACACCTGAAGTATTCCATCATTAATTAACTGCAGACTTCCTTTTACAATACATTTATCAGATGTCGAAGCAAACTGTGCGCTGACGTTACTTTCATCATCAATGATTGAACGGATTATGGAATAATTATCACCAACTTCACTGACGATTCCGACAAGTCCACCATCACCGATAACATTCATATCTACTTCTATTCCATCTTTACTTCCTTTATCAATTGTAAAAGTCGAATACCAGTTACTTGTGTCTTTGCTGATAATTCTTGCACCGACTGTCTCATAATCAGAATATTGTTCACTAAGTTTATATAATTCTCTTAACTGGTCTAATTCATTCTGATCTTCAACCGATAATGCGTTCTTATTCTGTAAATCTGATATCTGTTCTTTAAGACTCTTATTCTCACTCTTTATGTTCTTAAGTTCCTTTATATCTGTCGCTCTGTCAGTAAGCCACTTTCCGACTTCATTCATACCCTTTGTAACCGGAGTCATAACATACGTGGCAGCCGATTTGACAGGTGTCGCAAAGCCTTTAAATACAAACGAAGAAACAATAAGCACAAAACATAAGAATGTTAACATGAATAAAACATATTTAATTGGAAATTCTTTTTTTTCTCGTCTTCTCAAAATAATATACCTCTGATAGTCTTTTAGTTATATTGTTTCTCTCTTGGAACATACATTAATTCACTAAGTTTATTATTCGATAATATTTCAGCAATTCCTCTTATAACTGTCTCTTCCGGTTCATCATCAAGATTAACCTTTAATCCTGTCTCATTAGTAATTAACTGTCCGATATTCTGGATTAACGAAGAACCACCTGTAAGGTATACACCTGTGTTAATTATATCAGCAGCAAGTTCAGGTGGAGTTCTCTCTAAGATAACTTTAATAGAATCTATAATAGAATGTAAACATTCCTGAATCGCTTCAAATACGAGTTCAGAACTTATCTCCTTACTTGCTGGAAGTCCTGTTACAATATTTCTTCCGAAGGCAACATATGAACTTGATGAAGAATTAGTAGCATCTGCAAGATTAATCTTAATCTGTTCTGCTGTTCTTCTTCCTATTACAAGATTATATTTCTTTCTGACGATGCTGCAGATTGTATCATCTAATTTAGAACCGCCTGTTTTAATAAGCTTGCTTAACACAATTCCGCCTAATGAGATTACGGAAATCTCTGTTGTGTCCGCACCTATATTTACAATAAGATTACCTTTTGGACTTTCAACATCAATTCCTACGCCGACTGCATCTGCAATTGGTTTCTCAACTACACTTATATGTTTTGCCTTAACTCTTGATTCAGCAACCATATCATAAAAGGCTCTTTTCTCTACTTCTGTAATATCAGTAGGAACTGCAATACAGAAATTTGCTGAACCTGTAATGCCTTTACCATTTAATTTCTTAAAGAAGCTCTCGAATAAAATATCCATATTCTTAATGTCTGCAATTACACCGAATTTAACAGGAAATGATACCTCGATATTCTCAGGTGCTTTCTCATACATTTCAAATGCTAAGTCTCCGAACTGGAATACTTCATCTTTGTTCTTCTTAGCAATGACATTTTTCTCATTTATTATCTTCTTATTTGTTAATCCAAAAATCTTAAAATTGCTGGTACCTAAATCTATACCATATGAATGTTGTGCCATTATTCTCCTCCATTTTCTAAAACAATCCAATCTGTTTCAGACTTATATATTTATTATCGCCAATAATTATGTGGTCTATCAGGTTAATACCGATAATATTTCCCGCCTCTTTCATACGCTTTGTCGTTACAATATCTTCACGACTAGGTGTCGGGTCACCACTAGGGTGATTATGCAGCAGGATTATATATACCGCACCCGCCCTGAGGGCTTCTATAAATGCCTCTCTTGGCGATGCCATTGATGCATTAACCGTACCTTTAGACAATTCAAAATCACCTAAGAATCTGTGCTTCGTATTAAGCATTACTACAAGCAGGCGCTCAGTTTCAAGGTGTCTTAAGTCTTCCATATAATAATCTGCAATTATCTCAGGTGAAATAAATTCTTTGTCAAAAGAAATGTTTCCCTTAGAAATACGCCTACTTAATTCTGCCACACACTTTATCTGCGTGGCTTTCACAAGTCCTATTCCTTTAATACTCTGTAATTCCTTTAAAGACAAATGTGTTATTCCTAATATGTTATCCGTCTTAGACAGTGATAATACCGCATCTGATAATTCTACAGATGTCATATTATAAGTGCCTGTCCTGATTATAATTGCAAGAAGCTCTGAATCTGTGAGAGCCTCGGGACCTTTGAGTAAAAATTTCTCATAAGGTCTGTTTTCTTTTCTGATTTCCTTAATCGATGTTATATTCATCATCCTTTCATCAATTATTCTCTCCAGGTTCAAAAAAGAAAATTGCTAAAATCTTTTTAATAATAGCATAATAATTATAATTTAACAATACCCGCATCTACTAATTTTTGTAAAGAATTTATAATGCCAAGCTTCGCATGATACCATGTAAGACCACCCTGAAAATAAACTGCATATGGTGGCTTAATAGGTCCATCAGCACTAAGTTCAATTGAAGAACCCTGAATAAATGCACCTGCTGCCATAATTACATCGCTGTCATATCCTGGCATCGCCCATGGCTCTGGTGTAACAAAGCTGTCAACAGGAGCTGCTGCCTGTATACCTTTACAGAATTCAATAACTCCCTCCGGACGGCCGAATTCTATCGCCTGAATTATATCATATCTTGGTTCACTGCCATCAGGAACTACCTTAAAGCCTAACTTCTCATATATATTAGCTGCAAATACAGCTCCTTTTAAAGCCCCGCTTACTACAGTAGGTGCTAAGAATAATCCCTGGAAGAAACTCTGTGTCACACCTAATGTTGCACCAACTTCTCTTCCAAGTCCCGGAGCCGTAAGTCTGTATGATGCCTGTTCAATACATTCTTTAGTACCTACAATATATCCGCCTATAGGTGCAAGTCCACCACCCGGATTCTTAATAAGTGAACCTACTGTCATATCTGCCCCGAAATCACTTGGCTCATCATATTCAACGAATTCGCCATAACAGTTATCTACCATCACGATTAATTCAGGATTAATTTCTTTAATAAATTTTATAACATCACCGATTTCATATGGTGAAAGAGTTCTTCTTGGAAGATATCCTTTAGAACGCTGAATTGCTATAAGTTTAGTTTTAGAATTAATAGCCTTTTTTATTCCCTCTTTATCAAACGAGCCATCCGGTAATAAATCTACCTGTGAATATGTAACTCCGAATTCTTTAAGAGAGCCGACAGATGGTCTTATTCCGATAACTTCCTCTAATGTGTCATAAGGCTTTCCTGATACTGATAATAACTCATCACCCGGTCTTAGATTAGATGCAAGTGCAAGCGCAAGTGCGTGGGTTCCACAAGTTATCTGTGGACGTACAAGTGCTGCTTCTGTATTAAATACTTTTGCATAGACTTCTTCTAATGTATCTCTTCCTAAGTCATTATATCCATAGCCGGATGAAGCAGAGAAATGTACATCACTTACCCTTGCTTCCTGCATTGCCTTAATAACCTTTAACTGGTTATATTCTGCTTTTTCATCAAATTCCTTGAATCTGTCTTGTAACTTTTCTTCGATTTCAGTGCAGAAATCAAGAACTTCCTTTGATATTCCTAATTCACTATACATTTTATCTTTTAATTCATTCATCGTTTTTTCTCTATACTTTCTATTAATATTATGAAATTATGGCATCAAAATTTTAGTTGTAATTAACGCAATGCACCATTTTAATACCATGATATTTATATTCAATAATAAATGTCATTTAATTATCATCTATTATTCCCTTTTTATGCATTATGTCAATCATAGCATTACTAACTAATTCCTTGTCATTGCCATACTCTTCATAATTCATAAAAGTAACTTCTTTCTCACGTCTAAACCACGTAAGCTGGCGTTTTGCAAAACGTCTTGTATCTCTCTTAATTATCTCAACCGCTTCATCTAATGTATATTCCCCATTAAGATATGCAACAATTTCCTTATAGCCTAAGCCCTGCATAGATACTAAGTCAGGCGAGTATCCTAAAGCTAACAGATGCTTAACCTCATTTACAAGTCCCTGCTCAATCATTATATCTACTCGCTTATCTATTCTTTCATATAACACATCCCTTTGTCTGTTAAGTACAAAATAGACGAAATTATATGGTGATTCCTTAGAAGCCTCTCTTGCATTATGAACGGAAATCTTTTCATGATTCACTTCAAAATACTCTAAGGCACGAATTACACGTTTTAAATTATTCTCATGTATCGAATCAGCAGCTTCTTTATCTACCTCTTCTAAAAGCTTATGGACATAAGAATTGCCTTTTTCCTTAGCTAATTGTTCGTACTTCTTACGGATACTGTCATCTTTCTCTTCTTCGTCAGAGAATTCAATATCATAAAGTATACTCTGTATATAGAAGCCCGTTCCTCCTACGATTATCGGAACTTTACCTTTAGCATATATTTCTTCCATAGCTTTCTTAGCCATTGTTTTAAACATATATACATTGAATTCTTCATCAGGATTAAGTTCGTCTACCAGATAATGCTTTATTCCATCCATTTCCTCTTTAGTTATTTTAGCCGAACCTATATCCATATATTTATATACCTGTATCGAATCAGCACTTATAATTTCACCATTAATTTTCTTGGCAATATCAATCGATATATCCGTCTTACCGACACCTGTCGGTCCTGTTATTATAACTAATGGTTTCTTATTTAGATTATTCATTTTCACTAATCCTCTATTCTGAGCGACTTGTCGCAAAGAGGCAGTCAGAAATTCGCGTAGGCGATTTCTGACTTGCCATAAACAGCTATTTGTTTTCGCTCTGAAACAAATAGCTATGTGAAAGAATTGGTGCATCAGCACAAGTCTTTCACACTATCCTCTATTCTATTCTGTTACACTATTCTTTTGAATTTCTTCTCAATTTCATATTTACTCATTGATATAATAGTAGGTCGTCCATGAGGACAATTATAAGGATTGTCTAATTGCAATAACTGTTCTATTAATGCATTAGCCTCTTCAACTGATAGGCGGTTATTACCCTTAACTGCTGCCTTACAGGACATTGAAGCAATCTTCTCTGTTATCAAATCTGACTTTAACTCTACTGAAGTCTCTGTAAGTGAATCAATAAGACTCATCAAGAGTTCTTTCTGTCCGATTGAATACAGGTTAGCAGGTACAGCACGTACAGCATAGTCCTTACCACCAAATGGCTCGATTTCATAGCCGAATCTTTCGAATTCACCACTGAATCTGTTAAGTATATTTTCCTCTTCCATTGATAATGTAAGTATAATCGGGGGATTAATCTGCTGTGAGGTAATCTCTTTATTTTTAAATGATTTCAAAGTTTTTTCATATAATACCTTTTCGTGTGCTGCATGCTGGTCAATTATATATAAGTTGTTATCATATTCAATAAGCCAGTAAGTATCGAAAAGCTGTCCTATCATTTTGTGCTTCTTACGTTCCTTTTCTGATAAGAAAACATTATCAAATAAATCTAACTGTTCTGCCTGCCCCTGCACTGGTGCTGCATTGTAATCATTTGAACTTTCAGCTACCTTAGATATATCTGCTGCATTATCATTTTCTGCAGCATATGAGACCTTTGTCATATCATCTAACATACTTCGTCTGACTTCAAATGGTTCGGGTTCTCTTATATGTCTCTTAGACTGCTGTTTTTCTTCTGTTTTAATCACATTTTCAACATTCTCAATATTGTTTTTTTCAGAAACTATATTGTTATTCGGAGTATTATTTCCAATACTTTGATTAACTTCAGTCTTTGTAGTGTTTATATCCGGCTTTGCGACATTTATAGTATTGCCGATGTTATTTGTAGTGTTATTATCGGTATTATTATCATTACTATTGGTATTACCTGTATTACCGGTATTCCTGGCATTATTTGCAACTGTTTGTACGGGAATTTTCTTAGAATTACCTGAATCTGCCTCTGTTACCTCAGGGATTAATTCACGTCTGCTAAGTGCTGCCGAAATTGCATTATAGAAAATATTATATATATCCATTGGATTCTCAAAACGAATCTCCATTTTAGATGGATGAACATTGACATCTATAAGATGACTGTCTATCTGAAAATGTAATACACAGAATGGATAATTATGCTGCATCATGTATGGCTTATATGCTTCTTCAATTGCATTATTTATAATCTTACTCTTTATAAATCTGCCATTAATGAAATATACCATATTGTTTCTGTTACCTCTTGAGACAATCGGTTTACCAATATATCCCGTAAGATGCATATTCATTGCTGCATCGTCTATCTCTAATATATTTGTGGCAACATCACGTCCATATATAGAATAAATAATTTCCTTTAATTTATTATTACCTGATGTATGAAGTTTATTTTGATTATTGTTAATGAATCTTATAGAGACTTCCGGGTGTGAAAGGGCAATTTTCTCTACTATGCTGCTTATATAAGAAGCCTCTGTTGTAGCTGATTTTAAGAATTTACGTCGTGCCGGCGTATTATAGAACAGATTTCTTATAATAAATGTCGTTCCTGTAGGTGCACCAACTTCTTCAAGGCATTTTTCTTCTCCGCCCTCAATCACATATCTTATTCCTGTCAAATCAGATGGAGTCTTAGTAATACATTCTAACTGCGTAACGGCAGCAATACTTGATAATGCCTCACCACGAAATCCTAGTGAACTGGCACTTAATAAATCTTCTACATTTTTAATTTTACTTGTGGCATGTCTTAAAAAAGCATTTTTAATATCATCTTTTTCTATTCCCTGTCCATTATCCGTAATTCTGATAAATGAAATTCCGCCATCTTTTATCTCAACCGTAACCGCAGTTGCCTTGGCATCAATTGCATTTTCTAAGACTTCCTTGACAATTGATGATGGTCTGTCTACAACCTCTCCGGCTGCAATCTTATCTACAGTAGATTTATCAAGAACATTTATATGTGCCATAGTTCACCTCATTCTTTCATTTCTAAACTTTAACAGCTATCTATTACCAACGGTTCTTTAACTTATTTTGAAGTTTATATAATGTATTTAATGCATCCATAGGTGTCATATTAGATATGTCTAACTCTTTTAATTCATTTATAATATCATCATCTTTAACGGTATCAAATAATGACATCTGGGTTGCATCTGTATCATCTTTAACAAATTGCTTATTCTTAATTGCCGGTTTAGAAGAAATCGCAATCTCTTTAGCCCTTGCACTTATGTCGGCATCTGATAATTCCATTGCAATCTCTTTAGCACGCGATATAACTGACTCTGGTATTCCTGCAAGTTTTGCAACCTGTATACCATAACTCTTATCAGCACCGCCTTTGACGATTTTTCTTAAGAATACTATATCATCGCCCTGTTCCTTAACAGCTATGCAATAGTTATTTACGCCTGCTAAAGTACCCTCTAATTCGGTAAGTTCATGATAATGTGTGGCAAATAATGTCTTTGCGCCTAAAAGCTTTGTATTGCTTATATGTTCAACTACAGCCCAGGCAATACTAAGTCCGTCAAATGTACTTGTACCTCGTCCTATTTCATCAAGGATAAGTAAACTGTTAGAAGTAGCATTTCTAAGAATATTAGCTACCTCTGTCATCTCCACCATAAATGTACTCTGTCCCGATGCCAAATCATCAGAAGCTCCGACTCTGGTAAAAATTCTGTCACAAATTCCGATATTGGCAGAGCTTGCAGGAACAAAGGAACCAAGCTGTGCCATTAATACAATTAATGCGGTCTGTCTCATATATGTAGATTTACCTGCCATATTAGGACCTGTTATTATCGAAATTCTGTTATTATGCTTATCTAAATAAGTGTCATTTTCAACAAACATTGAACCATTCATCATCTTTTCAACCACAGGATGACGACCGTTTTTAATATCAATAATGCCTTTTTCATTAATTGATGGTCTGACGAAATTATTATGCTCTGCCACATATGCAAGCGATGCATATACATCAATCTTGGCAACTATTTTAGCTGTGTGTTTAATTCTTACGACTTCATCAGCTATAGTATTTCTTATAAGGCAGAATTTATCATATTCAATAGCAGAAAGCTTCTCTTCTGCACCAAGGATTATATCCTCTAAATTCTTTAATTCATCAGTGATATAACGCTCTGCATTAGCTAATGTCTGCTTTCTTGTATAATTATCAGGCACTAAGTCCTTAAACGAATTAGTAACCTCTATATAATATCCGAATACCTTATTGTACTTAATCTTTAAACTCTTTATTCCGGTTCTTTCTTTTTCCTTTGCCTCTAAATCAGCAATCCAGTTCTTACCCTCTGTCTTGGCTTTTCTCAATTTATCGATTTCTTCTGAATATCCGTCCTTAATTATTCCACCCTCACGAATAGTTATAGGCGGCTCTTCCATAATTGAATCTCTGACAAGTTCGTATAAATCTTCAAGCACATCAAACTTATTATATAATTCAGATAATTCTTCTGATTTATATGATTTCATCTGATTTTTGATATGAGGTAATAACTCTAACGAATTTCTAAATGCTATTAAGTCTCTAGGATTAGCTGACTGATAAGAAATACGGCTTATTAATCTCTCTAAATCATATACAGGATTAAGATATTCCCTTATCTCTTCTCTTGTTATTAAGTCATCATTAATCTCTTCGATGGCATCCTGACGTTTTATTATATCTTCTTTTTTAACAAGAGGCTGTTCTATATATTGTCTTAAGGTTCTTGCACCCATTGCTGTCTTAGTCTTATCAAGAACCCACAGAAGCGAGCCACGTTTCTGTTTCTCACGAAGTGTCTCCGTTAATTCAAGATTTCTTCTGGTAGATGTATCAATTATCATATATTTTCCTGTAGAATAAGGAGATATTGCAATAATATGTGACAATGATATCTTCTGAGTTTCAAGCAGGTATTTCATCAACGCACCTGCTGCAATTGTTCCTGTAGGATAATCATCAAGTCCTAATCCTGATAAATTCATTACGTGAAAATGGTCTTTTAAGGTATTTACACACATCTCTTCATCAAAATACCATGAATCTAATGTAAATATGCATATATTAAGTCTGTTCTTCAAATCATCAGCATCTATGCCAGTCAGATAAAATGGTGAATTAACAACTATCTCCGATGGCATAAACTTATTAATTTCATCTAATAATGACCTTGTGGAATCGACCTCTGTTACCATAAAATCTCCGGTTGTAATATCAGTTATGGCAATTCCGAATTTATCATCAAGATATGATATACACATAAGATAATTATTCTTAGTCTCGTCCATTGATGAAGTATTAAGATTAGTTCCCGGAGTAACCACTCTTATTACCTCACGTTTAACTAACCCCTTTGCTAACTTAGGATCTTCTACCTGTTCACCTATAGCTACTTTATATCCTTTTTCAACAAGTTTGCTCAAATATGTATCTACAGCATGATAAGGTATTCCGCACATAGGCGCACGTTCTTCAAGTCCGCAGTCCTTACCTGTAAGTGTTAATTCTAACTCTTTAGAAGCTAAGATTGCATCATCAAAAAACATCTCATAAAAGTCACCTAATCTGTAGAACAGAATACAGTCCTTATATTGCTCCTTTGTTTCCATATATTTTTGCATCATTGGTGATAACTGCCCCATGTCAACCTCCGTTTTTCGAATGTATTTCGTTTGCTCTTTCTATTGCCGCATCAATGTTTGGACAAATGTTCTCTTCTCCGACCATTTCTATAAAGCCTGCTTTCTCAAATACATGCATTGGCTGTTCATTAATGTGTGAGAGTATAAGTGTCATTCCATTTGCCTTACATGTTTTTAAGATATTTAAAAGTGTCTGATATGCAGTAACATCTAGTGCAGGCACGCCTCTCATTCTGATAATAAGTACATCTCCCTCAGTTTCAGATACAACTTCCATAAATTTATCTGCCGCACCAAAGAACATCGGTCCGTTAATTTCAAATACGTGTGTTCCTTTTGGCACAACTTTTAAACCTATTGCATCTTCATCTTCTGTATCTTCTTCATCTTCGTCTATATATTTCCAGCCATGTACATCTGTAACCTCTGACATTCTCTTCATAAATAACAGACAGGTTAAGACGATACCGACACCTATTGCTACTACTAAATCAAATACTACTGTTAACACGAATGTTAAGACGAGTACAAGTATATCACTTTTTGGTGCTGTTTTGCATATATTGAGAAACTTTCTCCATTCACTCATATTATAGGCAACCATAAATAATATTGCTGCGATGCAAGGCATAGGAATAAGTGCTGCATATGGCATTAAAATTACTAATATAAGTGCAAGTGTTATGGAATGAACTATTCCCGCAATCGGAGTTCTACCTCCATTTTTAACATTCGCAGCAGTTCTTGCTATCGCACCTGTTGCAGGTATTCCACCGAAGAACGCACTACCGATATTACCTAAGCCCTGTGCCACAAGTTCAGCATTTGACTTATGCTTGCTTCCAATCATACCATCTGCAACCACACAGGAAAGAAGTGACTCAATAGCTGCAAGTATCGCTATTGTAAATGCATTAGGTAATAATAAACGTACCTTTGCAAATGTAAATGCAGGCATATTAAAATGTGGTAACTTTGATGAAATTGTATACAATGAACCAATTGTATTTACATCAAGTAATAATAATTTTACTGCCGCAGCAGTTACAATAATAGCTATTAATGATGGAGGTATTATCTTATTAATCTTTGGCCATACTATTAATATTAATAATGCCACAAGACCTATTATTAAAGCTGATACATTAACAGTATTAATGCATCTTCCAATCATCTTAACTTTATCCATAGTCTCTATAAGAGGTTCTTTAGTCGGCTTAAATGTAAGTCCTAAGAAATCTTTAATCTGACCAATGAAAATAGTAACTGCAATACCACTTGTAAAACCAGTAGTTATGGTAAGTGGTATGAATTTAATCAGACTTCCGAATTTGAATAATCCCATTAATACAAGAATAATACCTGCCATTATGGTAGCAATTATTAATCCGTCAATTCCCTCTGTAGCTACGATTCCTGCTACAATTGTTGCAAATGCCGCTGTTGGTCCTGCAATCTGGACACGGCTTCCACCGAAAAATGAGATGATGAAACCGGCAACTATCGCCGTATATAATCCCATTTCAGGAGTTACTCCTGATGCAAGCGCTAACGCAATCGATAATGGTAATGCAATAATTGCAACAATTATGCCTGCCACTACGTCTTTAACAAACTGTTCTTTCGTATAATCTTTCATTACCGAAAATAATTTTGGTTTAATATAATTCATAACTTTTTCACAAACACTTTCTTTTCTTTTTCTTCTTTGTTCTTTTTATATTTTCTTTTTCTCTATTCTTTTCTTGTTACTTCTTTTTATTTCTTATTTCTTTCTTCTATTTCTATTCTTTTCCACTCTTATTCAACCATCGTACCGAAGTAATAAAAGCCCTTAGCTTCATCTAAGTGTACATTTACAATCTTACCGATTAAATCTTCAGTTCCTTTAAAATGTACTGTCGTACTGTTACTTAATTTACCTGTAACTAATGAAGAATCGTGGTCATTTACTTCTTCAACTAATACTTCCATAGTCTCTCCAACATATTTACCTGTATTTTCATTAGAAATCTCCTGAACAACTTCTAATAATCTGTTAAATCTGTCCTTAACCACATCTTCAGGAACCTGATTCTCCATTTTAGCAGCAGGTGTACCTGTTCTCTTCGAATATATGAAAGTATATGCACTGTCATATCTTACTTTCTTAACTACATCTAAGGTCTCTAAGAAGTCCTCTTCTGTCTCTCCCGGAAAACCTACGATAATATCAGTAGATAATGCCATATCAGGAATTTCTCTTCTAATCTTTAATGCAAGGTCTAAGTATTTCTCCTTATCATAATGTCTGTTCATTATCTTAAGAATACGACTGCTTCCTGACTGCAATGGAAGATGTAACTGTCTGCATATCTTCTTTGAATTCTTCATAACTTCAATCAAATCGTCTGATAAATCTTTAGGATGTGAAGTCATAAATCTGATTCTCTCTAATCCATCTATTTCTTCTACACGTTTAAGAAGTTCTGCAAATGAAATGCCATTTTCTAAGTTCTTGCCATAAGAATTGACATTCTGTCCGAGTAACATTATTTCCACGACACCATCTGCAACTAACTTTTTAATCTCTTCTATAATATCTTCAGGCTTTCTACTTCTTTCACGACCTCTGACATAAGGCACTATACAGTAACTGCAGAAGTTATTACAGCCAAACATAATATTTACGCCTGATTTGAATGGATATTTACGGTCGATAGGAAGTTCTTCAACAATCTTATCTGTGTCCTTCCATATTTCAATAACACTGTTGCCGGTTGTGAATTTCTCATATAGAAGTTCCGCTAACTTAAATATATTATGTGTTCCAAATATGAGGTCAACAAAACGGTAGCTGCTTTTAATTTTCTCAACTACTGTTTCCTCCTGCATCATACAACCACATAATGAAATAATCATTTCAGGGTTCTTGTTCTTCAATTTCTTCAAATTACCAAGATGACCATACACTTTAAGGTTAGCATTTTCTCTGACGGTACAGGTATTATATAAGATAAAATCAGGTGCTTCATTTGAGGTAGTAAGCACATAGCCTATTGCTTCAAGAATACCTGTTAATTTCTCTGAATCTCTGGCATTCATCTGACAGCCAAATGTCTGAATCTGACAATAAAGAGGACGACCTAACATCTCGCTCTTCTTACGGATTATTTCTCTGCATTTTGCCATATAGTAATATTGTCTTGCCGGCTCTTCTAATGGCGCCTCGGTTGATATATCTACTAAATCAAGGTTAATTTCGTTCATAAGTAATCCTTTCGTATTAATTTCTTTATAATGGCAGGAATAAAAGTGGGTTTATAGCTTATTATCCTGACATAATTTTATAATTATAATATAATCACAATCTGATATTATAATTGCTAAATCAGACCTTTAGGCGCACAAACGCCCAAATTAGTATTATATAGATTTAAAATATTATTGTCAATGTAAATAAATGAGCATTCTCAAAAATTCGAGTGGAACATTTTTAAGTTCATTATGCACTCTCATACAGTAAGATGCCTCCAACGGAAATGTTGCTTCATCTTCTACTGTTTCTATGGTTATTGCCGGCAGCAGGTATCTTTCCGAGAAGAAATTAACTGTATTTCCTCCGGACAGATTATCAGGGTTCTCTTCCTGTGGTGTATATAAAGAATAACCTGTAAGTTTAGATAAACGGCAGGCAATATCAAACTGTTTTCTGTTATACTCATATACCATTGCACTTCTATAATAGAATATAGAATTTCCCCTTGAATGAAAATCTATCATTCCCATAAAATCATTTTGTTCGCACACCTTTATAAATGCCATTGTTTCAGGTTCGTTATCAGGAAGTCCCGAATTCTTGGTAAATGTAAAAGACTGCGACATAAAATTCCTGTTAATATCCACGCCATCACCATTGAATTTATACTCTTTATATGGAATATTACAACGTCTGCAATTATTTCTTAGAATTTTATCATTAATTGCATAATATCCCTCCATGGCAATAGTGTAACCATCAGGATTCAATAAAGGAATAAAGTATAAAGCATATTTGTCTAATAATTTTTCTCCATAGGAATAATAACGATGCGAAAGTCGTTCTATTAAAGAAAGCATAACCGTAGGATTAATTATTTCCCTGCCATGAACTCCAGCCACAAATACAGGTCCTCTGTTTCCTTTACCTACTTTAACCATAAATATTATCCTGTTATCGTTAGACGTTCCTATATG
The DNA here is from genome assembly GCA_900314555.1 of uncultured Eubacteriales bacterium. GTDB lineage: Bacteria > Bacillota > Clostridia > Lachnospirales > Lachnospiraceae > Bovifimicola. Next base: position 28,039 of record OMVQ01000101.1, read on the forward strand.
GGTAACTTTAATTAATTGAGGATATAATTTTGCGATATACAAAGACTTGTTTAATAGAGAATTGTATGTATAAATATTGTCGAGATTGATAATCATATAAAACCTTTTTTTGATATTATATGCCTTAGAAAATAAAAAAAGAAGTCGGGGATACAGATGTTGTACTTGTAATTCTTAGACGTTGTATATAAATGTAGTTACACTTCGCTCAGTGATAATAAATATATCATCTGTGTATAGCAAAACTGCGGGTATGTAGATTTAGAACTTATGTTTCAAATTGCTAATTTGTCGGTATTATCTTTCTTCTCTTTTGATTATTTATGTTCATTTAACAGCCAGAACACTTAAACAGGGTTGTCCGTCTGTAACATACACTTGATTTATGACGTATCGTGTGTGTGAGTTATATGCCGTCAGATGCAAAAAGTCGGTGCAGTAAATCACCGTTCAAGCGAAGCGCGTTTGATTTACTGCACCGTAATAGACTTTGCAGAGGGCGGCATTTACTCACACCCGATTAAGGAATATGAAAGTGTATGTTACATACGGACATTCCTGCTTAAGTGTCTGTCTGGTAAATGTACACAAAATATGAGAAGAAAGATAATGCCTGACAAATTTACGCAATTCTTACAAAAAGTTCTAATCTACATACCCGCAGTTTGATTACATCAGATGATATCAAATATTCTATGAGCGAAGCTTGGCTACATTTATATTACGGCTATCTGTAATAATTATATCCGGTACAACATCTGTATCCTCGGCTTCTATAATATTTTCTTCTATGACCTGAAAATCAAAACAGATTGCAGCTTTAAGCCCTAGATTATATTCAGATATGTATTTATCATAATATCCTCCACCATAGCCGATTCTATTGCCTTTTGTATCAAATACTAATCCAGGCATTATAATAAGACTTTTTTCATCAGGATATATAATCGTATCTGTAACTGGTTCTAATATTCCGTAACTTCCAATGGATAACTCTGATTTATCTCTGATTACATAGAAGTCCATTTTATCTCCATTTACTCTTGGAACCGCCACCTTTATTCCATTATCAATACAATAATCGATAATAGGAGACGTATCACATTCACTTCTATAACTTACAAATGTAAATACAGAGCTAACATCAGTAAAGTTAGCAATATCTAACAGATTTTTAAATATATTGCTGCTCTTATATGCTTTTTCTTCATCTGTAAGACTATTTCTCTTAGCAGACATCATTTTTCTTAATTCACTTTTATTCATAAACTTTTACTATTTCTTCTTTAAAGATGTTATAGAACCATCTTTCTCTACAATACGGATATTTTGTAACTGTCCTCTTAAGTTATTATGAACAAGTCTGATGTACTCGTCACGTAATTTCTTCTGTTCTGATTTCTCAGCAGGCGTAAGTTCTCTTGTCTTAGAAAGACGTGCTAATTCATTTATTCTGTCTAATTTACTCTGTTCCATTAATAAATCTTCTCCATTCTATACAACATTACTTCTTGTTCTATGATATTGGTTTCTATTAAGTTGGTGGCAAAATGCCTTTTGCCACCAACCTGATGCCCACGAATTGCCTCACAGCAAGTTGTTTCCACAATTCTGCAAATATTCTGAATTCATTGATTATACTACTCTCACATACTTATAATACTCTGGTTTCAATATCACTTAACAATTATATATAATGTATCATTATTAGTTATCAGGCTGTCTACATATTCGCTTTGTTCGTGTAATAATAATTCTCCTCCCGGAAAGCTTATGATATCGAAAAATGTTTTCTTTTTGCCAAATATCGTCTTATTTACTCCGGTAAATACAAGCAGATTATTGTATACCTCACATAACTTCGAGCCATTATTGTATTTAGGTTCAATCTTATTTGTATTAAGATTTAAGAATGATATTTCATTATCTTTTATTATGCAAATATATGGTTCATTATTAAGAACATATGCTTTTGCAAGATTAGAAACACGTATAACGTCCTGATTAATACAGTTCTTTATCTCAGACGAAGTTAAATTATAGAACTTAACCTCTTCCTCCTTAGTCTCATTATTTACACAGGAATATATAACATAATCTCCCATTTTCTTAATATATGGAATTGTCTTGTTATGATAGGTCTGTTCAATAGTTTCAAGCGAAATACCTTTCTTACCTATTGCGAGGTCTGAAACCATCTGTCCGATATTTACAAAGCTTACAGCCTCTAAGCTGCACTCATCTTCTTCTAACAGGTTATATCTGTTATCCTCTAACAGCGAATATCCTGTCTTGATTACACACTGGTTATCTGATACCGCAAGAATATCCATAATACCATTTAAGTTAAAGTTCTCATCGGCAATCATATACTCTGCTTCATCTTTGATATTATATAGTCTCTGGGTAAATCTAAAGAACCCTGAATAGGTTTTGGTTTTATTTAATACAAGATATTCGTTCTGTATAATAATGCAGTAATCATTTATAATAAATAATTTAAGCTTCTTTATCTCATTAAGCCCATAAAGATTCTCTGTGAAATTATATAAAGTTTCAGTCTCACCACTTGATATATTATATCTTAGAAGTAATATTTTTCCGACTTCTTTATATTTATCAGCTTCCGTATCATTTGTATAAATGTCTTTTGAAGTCTCTGTATCATCTTTTTCTACATTTGCAAAATATAAGTATTTAGGTTCTGTCGAAACATCGATAATTTCTCCAATGTTATATTTATCAATATTAGGTAGAACCTCAATTCGCTCATTTGTCTCTAAGTTAAGTAAGCTGTATCTAATTCCCTTAACCGATTCAAACTCGCCATCATATTCAGTTGTTTCAAGCACATAGTTATCACTAAGATATTTACCAAAGTGCCATTCTGAATTCTGTAATATTTTTATTTCCATTAATAAAATCCTTTTATTCAGACAAATAGTCTATTATTTTAAAATCTTCTTTCTGATTAGAAGTAAATAAAGTTCCAACATTATTTCCTGCTAAAATCTGTTCAATAACCGAAACATTTTCGCCATTAGCGATAATCATATCTGCACCTGACTCTGTTGCTATCTGTGCAGCTGCTAATTTAGCACTCATTCCACCTGTTCCGACATCACTTCCTGATGACTCTTTACCCATTGAGAACATTTTACTGTCTAAATTTGTAACGATTGGAATAAATTTTGCATCTTTATTCACATTTGGATCATCTGTAAACATTCCGTCTATATCAGATAATAATATAAGCATATCTGCATTTGTAAGTGCTGTAACTAAAGCAGATAATCTGTCGTTATCACCAAATACGATTTCATATGTTGAAACGGTATCATTCTCATTTACAACAGGAATAACGCCTAATTTTAATAATTCTTCAAAAGTATTTCTTGCATTATATCTGCTCAAATCATCTAGCATTGTATATTTAGTCATAAGAATCTGTGCTGTTTTCTGGTTGTATTCAGAAAATAACTTCTGATACATCATCATAAGCTGCGCCTGTCCAATTGCTGCACATGCCTGTTTCTCTGAAAGTGTTAAGCTCTTACCTGATAAACCTGTAGACTTTTTACCTACAGCTATCGCACCTGACGATACTAATATAACATCTTTGCCCTGATTCTTTATATCTGTAAGTATTCTTACTAATTTCTCAAGTTTATATAAATCAATCCCATTCGTCTCAGGATGTGTAAGTGATGACGAACCGATTTTAACAACAATTCTTTTTTTGTCTTTTAATTTATTTCTATAACTATCTGATATTTCCATTTCCGTTTAATCCTCCGAAGTGAAGTAAAATACATTCTTGTATTTTATACAAAAGTTACTAATCTGTCAATGGAGCATATTTTTTAGATATTGACTCATAGACTTTTATACCGTCCATTGCCGCTGATGTAATACCTCCTGCATATCCTGCACCCTCTCCGCAGGGATATATACCTTTAATATTACTTTCAAATGCTTCATCTCTTAATATTCTAAGCGGTGACGAGGTTCTGCTCTCCACTCCTGACATAACTGCATCATATCTGTTATAATTCTTTATCTTAGATGCGAAGAAGTCAATCCCCTGTATCAAAGATTCTGATATATATTCAGGAAAAATATTTCTCAGATTTGAAAATTCATATTTTCCTTTCATCTGTGGATTAACATCACCAAGTCCTGTAGTCTTTATATTCTCTTTAAAATCTCCGAATAACTGAACGGGAATCTTACCTTTTCCCTCTATATATGCAGCTTTTTCTAAAACTCTCTGATATTCTATGCCTCCAAGAGGTGTCTTATCCTTAAAATCATCCGGTGTAATTGTAACAATCATTGCACTGTTCGCATTTTCACCGTCTCTCTTGCTGTAACTCATTCCGTTAACTGCTGTTGACTCTAATTCTGATGATGAATTAACCACATATCCACCCGGACACATACAGAATGAATATACACCTCTTCCACTTGGAAGATTGGTTGCAAGTCTGTAATCCGCAGCAGGTAATTTGTCACTAAATGCACCATATTGAGAATCATTAATCTGCTTTTGTTTATGCTCGATTCTTACACCGATTGCAAATGCTTTGGGTTCCATAATTAACTTAGAATCATATAGCATCTTAAATGTATCTCTTGAACTGTGTCCTGTCGCAAGCACTAAGACTTCACATGGAATAGTCTCTTTACCATTCTTCGTTTCTATATCAATTGATTTTAATACATTATTCTCATAATTACATTTAGTAAATCTGGTACCAAACATAAAACTTCCACCAAGACGAATAGTCTCTAAGCGGATATTTTTAACTACCTTTGATAATACATCAGTTCCGATATGTGGTTTATTAATATAGGTTATTTTCTCATCAGCGCCAAATTTCACGAATGTATCTAATACGAAATCATTTCTTTGAAATTTATCTTTAACCATTGTATTAAGTTTACCATCGGAAAATGTTCCTGCACCACCCTCACCGAACTGGACATTAGACTCCGGATTAAGAATACCTGTCTTAAAGAACTTTTCTACCGTTTTCTGTCTTTCATCTACATTTTCACCACGTTCAATCACAAGTGGTTCATATCCGTTTATCGCTAACATATATGCACAAAATAATCCTGCCGGTCCTGAACCTACAATTACAGGTCTGTGATTTAATTTCTTTTCTCCCGGCTTAATAAATTCATATTTTTCATTCTTAGTTAACATAATATTTTTATTGTTAACTTTAGAAATTATTTTCTTTTCATTACTGATTTCTACATCTACAGTATAGATATATTTGACATCTTCTTTTCTGGCATCAATCGATTTCTTTGCTATCTTATATTTAAAATTATCTTTATTCACCTTAAGAATCTTACTTATCTGTTTAGATAAATCTTCTTCTGTATGATTTATCGGTAATTTAATTTGTGAAATTCTAATCATTTTTCTGATAGTCCTTTCATACTTTTTCACACTAATTTACAACTTTTCCCTGCAACATACCCTGTAGACCATGCCCATTGAAGATTATAGCCGCCGCATTTTCCGTCTACATTGATTGCTTCTCCTGTAAAATACAGGTTTTTAATATATTTAGATTCCATCGTATATGGATTAATACCATCTACATCTATTCCACCACAACATATCTGTGCCTTCGTAAAATCATTTGTTCCATTTATATTAAACTCAACATTCTTAAAGAACTTAAGCATATCTGTTAATTTCTCTTTAGATAAATTCTTATTAAATGGTTTAACCGCATTATCAACATAATAAGAATACATATTAATTAACTCCATTGCAAGTTTGGAATTAAATATTCCCATTAAAATATCATATACTGACTTCTTTTCATAAGCAAACTGCAGACACACCGCATTTACTAATTCATTGATATCATATTCAGGCAGAAAATCAATTAAAACTGTCGCTTTTCTATTATTCTCTAAGGCTCTTGATACCATGGCAGCTAACTGAAATATCACTATTCCTGATAATCCATAATTAGTAAGCTGTAATTCACCTGACTCGGTTGTAGTTCTATCATTATCTATGTAAAGAGCCGCATTTATTTTACATCTTACCCCTGAGGTATTCTTAAAGAATTGTTTAATGGGCGGCTTATCTTTCTTAACTTCCATACCACATAATGCTGGCTTGTACTTTTCGATTGTATGATTATGTTCTGTTAGAAATTCTGCCATATTCTCACAGAAATCATCTTTAATTCCTGCTTTAGTTCCAGTTGCCAGAATTACTTTATCGCAATAATAATTTTTACTTAACTTATCAGCTTCAGTTTCAATTATGAATCCTCCATCTTCTGCGATATGTATGTCAGTAACAATTGTATTATTAATGAATTTCACACCTGCTAACCTGCATCTGCTAATTAACATATCAGAAACCGAAGCCGCCTGCATTGATGCCGGATACAGATATCCATTATTATTAGTTGCAAACAGCCCCATTTTCTCAAATGTATTTACTATATCCTTATTAGAAAATGCATTAAATACCTTTTCTATAAATTCATTATCAGCACAATTATATTTACCTGTAAGGCTGTCTAAATTGCTGAAGTTACATCTGCCATTTCCGGTAGACAGAATCTTTTTACCCATTTTATCATTTGCTTCAATGATGGTTACTGAATTATCTTCATTTGCAGCATTAATCGCAGCAAATAATCCCGATGCGCCACCACCGATTATTATAATATTATTCATTAACAGCCTCTTTTCTAAAATTTTATTTATAACTATATCTATAATCTAATCTGTAGCTTTATCATAATTTAACATAATCTAACCTGTAATCTGATTATAATTTAAAACATAATTTAACTCATAATCTATTTATAATTTAAACTATAATCTTAACTGGTTATGCTTTCTAAATAATTATATAAATCATGGATTGTCTCTACATAGAAACCATCTTTTAATTCTTCTTTATATTGTTCTTCAATATTGCTCACATCAATTCCTGTATCAATGAATAATTTATCATGATTTGCGTTATAAATCATAATTATATTATTTTCACTAATTACAAAATAACTGTAAATATTAGTCGGATTGCATACCGTCTTTCTGATGATAAGCGACTCTGGTGAGAATGCCACTAACTGCACATTCTGAAGTGTTTCATCTTTATTCTTAGCAACGTAGGTTGTAAGATAATCTATAACCTGTTCTCTGGTAAGTCCGATATAATCAACAGGTATCTTCTCTTCCTTTTTAGTTAATTCATCTGTATCCGAGTTATATTCTTCAATAATATATCTGGCACTGCTTAGAATCACACTGCTTTCACTATTATTAACCTCTGCATAATCATCAGTTTTGACTCCCGGATTACTTATCTGCGCCTCATCTTTCGTAATAAGATTATCTGATTTCATATTATTTATGGCATAATAATATCCCCCATAATATAACAGAACGAAAATCGAAACAATTGCAATAAAATATACAATATATGAAATTTTCTTCAATGAAAACATACTACTCCCCATTTCAGTGATTTATTTACATATATTGTTAACATATTTTATGAACTTTATTCAGTTTTATAAATTTTATAAATCTTTAGTCAGGTTAAATGCATATGGAATCAACTCTTCAAGCGGATATTCTCTGATATTGCCATCAGAATCCTGCAATACCACATATCCGTCCTCCATAAATTCAGAAAGAAACTGTCTGCATATTCCACAAGGATATGTAAGGTTGTCCGATGAGGATACAATTGCAATCTTATCAAAAGATGTATAACCCTCTGATATAGCTTTTAATACTGCACATCTTTCAGCGCATATCGTTGCACCAAACGAAGCATTTTCAACATTACAACCTGTAAATACTTCTCCGTCAGATGTTAAAACAGCCGCACCAACACTAAATTGTGAATATGGCGCATATGCATTTCCCATAGCCTTTTTTGCATAAGATATAAGAGTTTCATTATCCATAATCTTCTCCATTTCTGAGCGACTTGTCGCGAAGAGGCGATGAGAAATTCGCGCAGTCGATTTCTCATCTGCCATAAAGGCTATTTGCTTTCGCTCCGAAGCAAATAGCTGTGCGAAAGAATCAGTGCATCAGCATAATTCTTTCGCACTATCTCAATTTCTATATATTTTTATCTATATATCTCTAATCCATTCATTATTTCATTCTGTTTTGCTTCCATTACCACACGCTCATCTTCTTCCATATGGTCATAACCAAACAGATGAAGCATACTGTGTGCAATCAGGAAGCCAAGTTCCCTGGTTGTCGAATGTCCATATTCTTCTGCCTGTGACACTACTTTTTCAAGCGACACCATAATATCACCTAATAATAATTCTCCGGTCTCAGGATTAAAGACATCAAACATATCTTCATCTTCTAACCTTGAGAAATCTCCCGGCTCATCATATTCTACCATTGGAAATGATAATACATCAGTGGCTCTGTCGATGTCTCTTGTCTCCATATTAACCTTATGTATTGTATCGTTATCTGTTAATACGACATTTACCTCGAATTCATAAGGACAGCCCACGTAATCAGCAGCATAATTAATTACTTTATTAATAAGCTCCTCGCAGTCAAAACCTAAGTCTAAATCTGTCTCTTTCTCTATACATATATTCATATATAAATCCTCTTTTCTAAGCTGCATTTATAAGTATCTTATATTTTCAGAAAATATTTTAATTCATAATATCCATTGCTTTATAAGCTAATCCATTAATTATAAAGTATAATACTTCATTCCTTAATTCATTAACACTTATGAGTATATTGTTATATATGCCTTACGAAGCTTCTTATATAAATCAATATCCTTTATGGCAATATCTAGCATACCTGTATCAAATCTTATATCTATAATATTTTCTACAATCTTTCTTCTGTTGAAATTATTTCCCTTAGTTGCAATAATTGTCTCAAGTGTGGTTTCAATTGAATCACTTAGCATAACAATTGCCGATTCTAAGGTTCTTGGTATGTTTGACTTACTGTTATGCTCCTTTACGATATTTATTACCTCTCTTGGAAATTTATTAGCTTTCATAATCTCTATTCCGGCAGAAACGTAATTATTACTTTTCAACTTACCGATTTCGTGAAATCTTCCGCCTGCTTTTACAAGATTCATATCTGCACCGACCATTTTAGCTACTCTTACCGATATATCAGCCACCTGTAATGAATGGAAATACGCATTTTCATTTTTATTCATAAGAATTAATAATAATTCATTTTCATCATCACATATATTTTTCAGGCTATTTCTTAGATATCCGTTATTAATTCCAATCAGAATATATCTGAAATATAACGGAATAACTGATATCACAAATGGAATCAGACCGATTAACGCCGATGAAACCTTAATTTTCTCATATGTCATATACTGATAATTAATATTAATTACAAAATATGATGTCACGGACAATATAAATGACAGAATTGCAAAACTATGTGAAACTGTATATTTTGCAAAGAAGAATACCACAACAAAGCTTAACATATACATAATAAGCATTTCCACAGGCATCTGCCCCGTAAAATAATATAAAATCATTATAAATGTCTGAAATACAATGGTATTAACAATTCCATATGAGAAGTATATAAGCACCAATGGTAATAAAAATGGTACTACTCTGAATATTCTTTCAGGAATAAACAGAAACACACTTACTAATAATACCGCAGGTAGAAATCTATATAACAACGATATAAATTTATCACTTTTCTTCATTACATAATAAATGCTATATTCTAAAAAAACAAAAGCAAATGTAATAATTACAAGCCTTGTATTCTTCTCATAAGGCCATAATACTTCTCTCTTAAGGCGTATTTTTGTAATATAGAATACTGATATTGCCATAATTATGAATATCAGTAATTTTAATAATTCATTTTTATTTTTCTTAAAGAATTTCATTAATTTTTCCCTTTACTTTTAGCTGCCGAATTTTTCTTTTTCATCTGTGCATTCTCATATTCTTCATAGGCTTTAACAATCTTCTGTACTAATGGATGTCTTACTACGTCCTCATTAGTAAGTCTGATAAATGCGATATCGTCAACCTTTGATAATACTCTGATTGCAGTATCTAAACCACTTTGTATGCCCGGTTTTAAATCTTTCTGGGTTAAGTCTCCTGTTATAACCACCTTTGATCCAAAACCAATTCTTGTAAGAAACATCTTCATCTGTGCAGGTGTTGTATTCTGTGCCTCATCAAGAATTATAAATGCATTATCTAAAGTTCGCCCACGCATATAGGCTAAAGGTGCAACCTCTATTAAGCCTTTCTCACTATTATGAAGATATGACTCAGCTCCCATAATCTGATAGAGTGCATCATATAAAGGTCTTAGATAAGGATCAACCTTACTTTGTAAATCTCCCGGAAGAAAGCCCAGGTTCTCGCCGGCCTCAATAGCAGGTCGTGTTAAAATAATTCTTCCTACCTCATTATTCTTAAATGCCGTAATTGCCATCGCCATTGCAAGATATGTCTTACCTGTTCCTGCAGGTCCTATTCCAAATGTAATCATTTTATTCTTAATCATATCAATATACTGCTTCTGACCATGAGTCTTAGGTTTTATAGGCTTACCTGTAAGTGTACGGCATATTATATCTTCATCTAATTCAGCTAATGTCTCTGCCTTATCCTGATATGCCAAGGAAATGGCATAATTAACCACCTGTTCATTAATCTGATTACCATTCTTAGCTGAGGTACAAAGAGTCTCTATAATGCTCTTTGCTCTCGCAACACTACTCTCTCCACCTATTATCTTTAATTCAGAACCTCTTGATATAATTGTCACATGAAGAGTTTTCTCGATTTTCTTAATATTTACATCAAACTGTCCAAATATCTCCTGACTATACTGCATAGGTATATCCATTATATTCTCTATTACGCTCATACCTGGTATCTGACCTCATTTCTTATAAATTTATGGTTCATTTTTATAACTTTAATTTCTTTTACAGTTCGTTTTATGATTAGTGATTAATTTACAACTCCCATTATAATTTCATATTCAGCTTATTCTTATTATAATTTTATGTCTCATTTTCAGGGCTGCTTATCTGTGGCAATATTGTATCATCTACATACTGAACTTCACCAATCTTTTCTACAACCAGAAAATTCCCTGTTGCAATACACTTTTCATTTTCAATGACTATTGTAACATTATTTTCTATAATTTGAATACCTTTTTCGTTCAATTTCTGCATAAAAAATTCAATTTTTGACTCTTCTATCGCTCTTGCTTCATCTTCCGTATATATTTTATTAATATTTTTATATTCTTTTATGCTAATATTCGAATATCCCAATGGCAGATAGAAATTATCCGTTATTGATAACTGGTTATAATCCTTGACTATATCGTAATTCTTGAATTTCTTCTGAAACAGGCTTAAATAAAATGCTTTATCAAATATATCTACCTGTAAAATACTGTTTTTTCTGTCTGTGTATTCCTTTTCAATATATTTTAAATCAAATTCATCATTATATTCAATATACGTTCTTGCATATATGTCAGAGTCAGAATTAACAAGTCTGTAGTTAATAAGTTCTTCACTATCTCCATATATTTCAAGTATTCCGCTTACTAAAAGCTGCCCTTTTTTCACCTCATCGCCCACTTTAATCTTCGGCGTACCACTCCTCGTAACTATACTGTCTATCGTTCCATCAACATTACTGATAATATTATATGGTTTGTCTTCAACTTTGGCAATATATGTATCAAAGTTTTCTTTAATATGTATAATTATGCGTGTTCCCCTTACTTCTGCTGATACCCACGTTATATCATCATAATTGGTTCTTAATAAATATTCGATTTCTTCACAATCAATTTCAGACTTCCTGATTCCATTCTCTATTTTATTCTTATTTAAAAAGTTCATAAGTTCAATATCCGTATGTGAATAATTCCCCTCAAAGGAAATATTCCATACATATAATGTAATTATTTTGGCAATTATGAAGAATAGCATTATTCCAACTGCAAAGAAAATATGTTTTTTATATTTTATTGCCTTAAATAGCAGACCTTTTCTCTGTAATAGCTTAATTGAGCCATGACATTTTTTCCTGAGCTTCTTCATCTTATAGAAAGACTCCACATCACAGCTCATTATGACATAATCATTCTCACTTGTTATGTTCCATATATTCAGCTTGTTATTCTTACATAGATTTATAAATCTTATCTTATCTAATCCGGTGAATTTCATTATCAGATATCCTTTTATGGAATTATACAGCCAATGAATATAATCACTTCCTTATACGAATTCGATATTTTTAAATCTGCCTTTTATCTTCATATCTTCATTATTAAAGTATTCAATATGGAGATTTTTACCTGTTATATATATTTTACAGGTCTTACCCTGTAGTTTTATTAATGTATCAGTATACTCAATTATATTTTTATAATTTTCAATATATATTTCATACTGTCCTGTTACGTGTAATACAGATGCACCTAACAATACTTCTTTAGGAAGCTTCAAATTATCCGATACATTTTCTCTAAACATATTTAAACACCAACACGTAACTACACCTAATTATTTATCTATATGATTATAGCAAAAAAAATATACCTATAGGAAAACCTATAGGTATATTAAATGATTAATTATATTTACGTTTTCTAGCTGCTTCAGATTTCTTCTTACGCTTTACGCTTGGCTTTTCGTAATGTTCTCTCTTACGAATTTCCTGCTGGATACCAGCCTTTGCACAGTTTCTTTTGAATCTGCGTAAAGCACTATCTAAAGATTCGTTTTCTTTAACGATTACATTTGACATAGTCTCACACCTAACCTCCCTCCAGTTGTGTAATTGTGCATAATACAACTGTTTGGGTATTTTTTATTGCACTAGACATATTATAGCATAAATTTTCCATACGTCAATGACTTTTTAAATAGTTCTTATAATAGTTCACTTATATAGTTCTCATAAATACTATTTTGTTATAAATGCTATTTTTATCAAAACACTATTCTTATAAACATTCCTCAACTTTAGCAAGAGCTGCATCTATGCCGGCCGGATTCTTTCCACCTGCCTGCGCCATATTAGGACGGCCGCCACCGCCACCACCAACTAATGGTGCAATTGCTTTAATTATGTTACCTGCATGAGCGCCATTCTTAACAGCATCATCTGTTGCCATTACGATTAAGTTGACTTTATCTTCCTGTGAAGAAGCAAGAACTATAACTCCGTTAGTAAGCTTCTCTTTTAAGCTGTCACCAAGATTACGGAGACCATTCATATCTACTCCGTCAACTTTAGTTGCTAAAACGTTAAAGCCTTTAATCTCTTTAACACTACTCATAACATCTCCAAGAGAGTTATTAGCTAATTTACTCTTAAGGCTCTCATTTTCACTATGAAGCGCTTTGATTTCTTCTAATAATGATTCAATCTTAGCATTTAATTTAGCCGGTTCAGATTTAGCTGTCTTAGCTGCCTCATGAAGCATATTTTCAATATTAGCATAGTAATCTAATACTGCCTGTCCTGTAAGAGCATCTATCCTTCTTACACCTGCAGCTACACCACTTTCAGATATAATCTTGAATAACATAATATTTCCTGTATTCTTTACGTGTGTACCACCACAGAATTCTTTAGAGAACTCACTCATATTTACTACGCGGACACTTTCGCCATATTTTTCACCAAAGAGAGCCATTGCTCCTGTCTTTTTAGCTTCTTCAATAGACATAACCTTTGTCTCTACAGGCAACTGCTCTGCAATCTTCTCATTTACAATTTCTTCAATCTGTTTTAATTCTTCACTTGTAAGTGCCTGGAAATGTGTAAAGTCAAATCTTAAATGGTCAGCATTTACAAGAGAACCTGCCTGCTCAACATGTGTACCAAGTACAATTCTGAGTGCTTTCTGAAGAAGATGAGTTGCACTATGGTTCTTAGCTGTAGCATTTCTATTTTCTTCGTCAACCTTTAAAGTAACTGTATCTCCTACTTTAAACATTCCTTTTGTAACCTGTCCTACGTGACCGATTTTGCCACCTAATAATTTAATTGTATCTTTAACAACAAATTCTGCTGTATCAGTTACGATAACACCTTTGTCAGCTTCCTGACCACCCATTGTTGCATAGAAAGGTGTCTTATCAACAATTATAGTACCTGTATCTCCATCAGCTAATGCTTCTGTTAATTCTGTCTCTGTAGTTAATACTGTAATCTTAGAATCATATACTAAGTTATCATATCCTACAAACTCAGATGTTATGGCTGGATCAATAGATTCATATACAGTAACATCTGCGCCCATATAGTTAGTCTTTGCTCTTGAATTTCTGGCTGTCTCTTTCTGTTTCTGCATTGCTGCCGCAAAGCTTTCTTCATCAACTGTAAAGCCCTTTTCTTCAAGAATCTCTTTTGTTAAATCAAGAGGGAAACCATAAGTATCATATAATTTGAATGCATTTTCTCCGGATAATTCCTTAGAATTATTAGCTTCCATCTCTTTTTGCATATCAGATAAGATATTTAATCCCTGGTCTATTGTCTTATTGAACTTGTTCTCTTCTTCTGTCAATACCTTGAATATCATATCCTTCTTCTCATCAAGTTCAGGATAACCATCTTTAGAACCGTTAATTACTGTTTCACTTAATGTTGCAAGGAATTTACCATCGATACCAAGTAATCTTCCATGACGTGCAGCTCTTCTTATTAATCTACGAAGGACATAACCTCTGCCTTCATTAGATGGCATAATTCCGTCTGAAATCATAAATGTAGCTGAACGGATATGGTCTGTGATAATTCTTATTGAAACATCTGTCTTATAATCTTTCTGATATTCGACATCTGCCATTTCACATACTTTATTTCTTAAATCAAATATTGTATCTACATCAAATATTGAATCAACGTCCTGAACAACGCTTGCAAGACGCTCTAATCCCATACCTGTATCAATATTTTTCTGTTTTAATTCTTCGTAGTTACCATTACCGTCATTATCAAACTGTGTAAATACGTTATTCCAGATTTCCATATATCTGTCGCAATCACAGCCTACTGTACAGCCCGGTTTACCACAGCCATATTTTTCTCCTCTGTCATAGTAGATTTCTGAACATGGACCACAAGGACCTGCACCATGCTCCCAGAAATTATCCTCTTTACCGAATCTGAAGATTCTCTCTGCTGGAATTCCCATTTCTTTATTCCAGATATCAAATGCTTCATCATCATTTTCATAAATTGATGGATATAAACGGTCTTTATCTAATCCTACAACTTCTGTAAGAAATTCCCATGACCAATGGATTGCTTCTGTCTTAAAGTAATCTCCAAATGAGAAGTTACCAAGCATCTCGAAGAATGTACCATGACGGGCAGTCTTACCGATGTTCTCGATATCACCTGTTCTGATACATTTCTGACATGTTGTAACACGTCTGCGTGGTGGTATCTCCTGTCCTGTAAAATATGGTTTTAAAGGTGCCATACCTGAATTTATTAATAATAAACTATTATCATTATGAGGAACTAATGAGAAGCTGTTCATTTTCAAATGACCTTTGCTCTCAAAAAACTCCAAAAACATTTTACGTAACTGATTTACTCCGTACTTTTCCATTTCGACCTCCAAATGTGATTTAATCACAAGCTATTTATTTCTATTTTTCTTCTGTTATCTCATCAGCATTAACAGATGTGCTGTCTGAATCCATATTAGCTAATTTGAGATTCTTTCTTTTTCTGAGTGTAGTTCCAATGAAACAACCGCACAGAATAAATGCAAGTGTTAACACAAATGAAAATATATAATATATTATTCCTTCTGAAAGAGACATAATATTCCCTCCTATTCATTTAAAATAAAGTTCAAATTATCATAATAATATCACATCTTTTGAGTAGATTCAATAGTTTTAGAATATACACAGCCACAATAATTCTGACGGTATAATCCATACTCCTTAGAAAGCTCAACTGAACGCTTATATCCGTTTCTTTTCTTAAAATCTGAATACAGATATGGTATACCACATTCTTCTGATATCATCTTACCGATTTCATTTAATTTATCAGCATTTTTCATAGGACTAATCGATAAAGTGGTCGTAAAATAATCAAACTTGCCATCAAGTGCATATCTTGCCGCTTCCCTTAATCTCAACTCATAACATATGAAGCAGCGTTCTCCGCCCTCCATATCATTTTCGTGTCCTTTTACCGCTTTATAGAACTTCTCCGGCTCATACTCTGTACCAATAAGAGTTATCTTATTCTTTACCGGCAGTTCATCTATAAGTTTCTGCTGTTCACTGATTCTGTATTCATATTCTTCTTTCGGAAAAATATTAGGATTATAATACAGAACAGTTATAGAAAAATACTGCGACAGATATTCTAAAACATAACTGCTGCAAGGCGCACAACAACTGTGAAGTAACAGAGTCGGAACTTTATCTGATGCAGATATTTCTTCAATTGTCTTATCCAGTATCTTCTGATAATTAATTTTATTCATATTAATCTCCATTCTTTCGCGGCTTGTCGCGAAGAGGCGATGAGAAACTTGTGCAGACAATTTCTCATCTGCCATAAAAGCTATCTGCTTTCGCTCTGAAGCAGATAGCTGTGTAAAAAATAATCGCATCAGCATTATTTTTCATACTAATCTCCATTCCACAGGTATATGAAAGAATTTCCCATACTATAAATAAAGATGAATAACCCTGAGATTATTCATCTAAATCTTAATATACATTAGAAATACTTCTTGCTTCCCCATAGGTTACTCTTCTTTAAATCAAGATATTCGTTATATGCTTTTTCTAAAATCTGCTTCTCATTGGCGAATTTAAGCAGATGATACGCTTCATAGAACTTATAATATCCTGAATCTAAAAAGTATTCCTCACGTTGTGGTTTGCTGTAATAGCTATCTGCCATCATCAAATACCAGTGTACACTTTTGTCAACAATGTCTTGTGGTGTAGTGAAAGAGTACTGGCTCTTCCCAACATATTTAATAATAGACGCACTAACACCTGTTTCTTCACGAACCTCCCGAAGTGCTGTTTCATTATATTCTTCGCCTTCTTCTACGGTTCCTTTTGGCAATACCCAGCCTTCATACTTATTCTTATAATTCTTGTATAAAAGTAATATTTTGCCTCGAAATATAACCACACCGCCACAGCTCGTTGCTTCAATCATTGCAATCCCTCCTGTATAATTGGTGTGTCCTAATAGAACTGATATTAGTATAACTCAATAATTAATTCTGTGCAATATAAATTATTAATTAGCTTACTGCGAAAAATACTCATCAAATACAGCTTTTGCAACAGGAACGGCAGGTGTTGAACCCTCCGGCATATCCTCAAGAACAACACATATTGCAAGCTTCTTACCCTCATTTTCAGCATATCCCATAAATAATGAGTTAGACTGGCTGCCATCATTAATCTGTGCAGTACCTGTTTTACCATATGCTGTATACAAGTCTGATTTTAACTTAGTACCGGTACCCTGTGTTACTACTGCACGAAGAAATTCTTTTAATACATCAACTTCTGATTTCTCGAATAAAGTCTGTGCCTTCTCAGGTGAATATTTCTTAACTGATGTTCCAAGGTAATTTTCTACGCCGGTAACCATATATGGCTTCATCAAAACTCCATCATTTGCAATAGCTGAAGCAATCATTGCAAGATGAATTGGTGTTACTAAAGTCTTACCCTGACCGATAACTGTCTGCATTGTCTCAAATGTAGATGAAGTCTCATCTAATGAAAACTGACTGCTCTTATATGACATACTAAGTGGTAAATCATTATTGAATAAAAGGCTTTCACATAATTTCTTGAATTTTGCCCTGTCAAGTGTGAGTCCGAGATTAACAAAGGAGCTGTTACATGAATTAGCAAAGGAATCTTTAAGGTCCTCGTTGCCATGCCATCTTCCACTTGCACAGTGAATTGTATGATCCTCTTGTGTAATACTTCCTTTACAATTAAATGTATAATTTGAATAATCAGGATTCTCACGTATATATTCTATAAGTGTAAATAATTTAAAAGTAGAACCCGGAGTATATAATCCGTTAGTTGCCCTGTTAAGCAAGTTAGAATTACTGTTATCTGCCACTAAAGTATCGTATATTGAATCAATCGTATTTGGATCAAAATCAGGTTTTGAAACCATTGTAATTATCTTGCCTGTAGAGGGTTCAATTGCAATAACCGCACCCTGGTTATCCTCTAAAGCATTATAAGCAACCTTAGTAAGATTAATATTTAATGATGTGGTTACATTATCACCTATATGTTTATCGCCTTTTAAATCATTTTCAGCGACTTCATTTATCGGTTCATTTGATGTAAGTAATTTATAATTAGCCATAAGCTCAACACCTGTCTTACCATGTGTTGAAAAGCCTACTGAGTGTGCAAATAGTGTTCCATATGGATAACTTCTTGTCTCAGTTCCGTCATCACTTACAATAGTGTGTGCAAGCACCTGACCGTCATCACTTAAAATACTTCCTCTTATAATTGATTCTTCTAACACTTCCTGACGGTTATTATAGTTATTGTTAATTACTTCATCACTGTCTTTGACCTGAAATTTAACAAAATATCCTATCATTCCTGCAAACAAAAGAAGAAATAAATATGTTACAACCATTATCTGACGGTTTGAATTCTTAGTTTTCTTCTTTCTATTATCCTTAATTTCTGTTCTATTGTCGTTTTTAATATTTCGTTTTTCTTTCTTCATAATTCGAAACCAATCCTTATATGAATATTAAATATTTTTCTAAATATTTCTCTTCTTTTTCTTGTTCCTGCTCGATTTCTTAACTGCCTTAAGTGATTCCGTATCACCTACAAATGTAAAATCTTCTGTCATCATTCTGTCTGATGCCTGTTTCTCCTCATATGCTGCATGTACTACAAGTCCCTGGAATATAGCAAACATAATCATTGTACAAAGTACTGAACTTCCACCATAACTTATAAGTGGTAATGTAACACCTGTTGATGGAATGAATTTAATCGCACCACCAATTGTAAGAATCGTCTGTACTGCATAAGTAATTGCTAAACCTACTCCAACAAGCTTATAGAATAAAACTTTCTGCTTCATTGCAATCTTTATCATGCATATAAAGCATGACATATATAAGAAGATAAGACATATTCCAAAGAAACCTCCTAACTCCTCTGATATAGCTGAGAACATAAAATCCTGTTCCACAAGTGGAACTGATTTAGGCAGACCTTTATATAATCCAAGTCCTAAGAAGCCACCTGTTCCTATTGCAAATAATGACTGTGCCACCTGATATCCGCCTGTCTCTATGAATGCCCATGGATCTAAGTAAGCTGCTACTCTTATTCTTATATGCGAAAATAATTTATAAGCAACTAATGCTGCCGCACAGCCACCAATTCCTCCTGCAAATAAATATCTGATTTTACACGTTGCAACATATATCATCACAACATATACGATAAAGAATATAAGCGCACTACCTAAATCAGTTGATAATACTAAGATTATAACATGTAGACCTGCAAATATTGCTGATAAACATACTCTTAAGAAGCTGGTACTTTTATTAAGAAGTGCTGCTATGAAAAATACATATAAAATCTTAACAAATTCCGATGGCTGGAATGAAAAGCCTGCTAAAGAAACTGATAATTTCGCGCCACCCGTAATCTGTCCGATAACTAATACTACTGCTAAAAATGCCACGCCTGCAAAACAGTATACATATGTAAGATTTACAATATTTTTGTATTTCTTAATAATAACAGGGATTATAAGTGCTACAACCGATGCCACGCATACGATAAGGAACTGCTTAATGGCTTTCGAATAATCAAGTCTTGTAAGCATTATAAAACTTATACATAAAAACATACATACGTCGTTTAGAAGTCCTTTATTATAATCTTTCTCATAAAAGACATCATGCAATCCCCTGAATATTACTAAAAAGATTACCTGGGCACCATAGAATATAATTACCGTATTATTCTCGGTATTAATGAAAATAACTATATATGCCGCCAGATGTAAAAGGAACATCATCATTGTCTGCATAAATAAAGCTGCTTTATGCGAACGCTTCTTATTGTCTGCCAAAACAATAAAACTAAAGAATACAAAAAATGCCATTAAAATTATAAACAGGTATTTTGAGATTCCAATAAATAAATTATTCATATCTGATTTTCTCCATTGTCATTCTTATATGGATTAACATATCAAATGTTTTGTTTAAAACATTTAAGTATCTTAATCTGTTTATTCAACACCACGATTAAAATGACCGCGGGTAAATTCTTTAATTTCATCTGAATACTCATTATAATAAAATACTTTTACATATTTTTCAAGAATGTATTTAGTCTGCTTATAGTCTTCAGTTGTAAAATTAAGCCTTAAATTGGCTGTATTAATGCATTTTATCTTATTTTGCCTGTCTAAAAGAGAAAGTGGTACATTATTAAAAATAATATTATAGCAGAAATTACAACAGTTAAATACACTGAAATTAATTCCAAGTCTGTCTTTTAACTCGACATCTTTAGCCTTTCTGTCACAACCGCCAAATGTATTATTAATACAATTAGCCGTTATCATAAGAGGAATTTTACCATAGACCACTAATTCATTATCTTCTTTTGCAACCCTTCTAAGTTCCTTATAATTTAATTCAAAAGGAAGCGTTATCCTCTTAGCCTTCATTTTCTTAAAATATTCATAGGCATAGTCATTAAATGAATATAGTGAATTATCAATATAAATATTTTCTGTTAAATTCTCATCTGCATAACCTAATTCATCTATATTTTTAATCACAACGCCTGATATTCTGTCAGATATTTTTTCTAAAAGATTATCTATATATGCCTTATCTTTCTGTCTGAATACGGCAGGAAGAACGATATAAGGTAATTTACCACTATCACTAACCTTATTTACAGCCTCTATACATTCATCTGTATCTAACATATCTGTACAGATATATACATCTTTAATTTCAGGTTGTTCTAAAACTGCTGCTAACTGCTCATTAGAAAAAACCATACAGATAAGATTGTATTTTTCTTCCTTATTATCTGGTTTAGCTGTGATTTTCTCCTTATAGTTACCTGTAGAATCTTTAATATAATTATCTGTATTTTTCCTATATATTGATAAAAATTCTTCTTCAAATTTCGCAACTGCACTTCTTCTTAGTTCATTAAGCTGTTTAACCGGAATAAATATATTATCGTCCATTTCTATGTTTATTTTTTGAAATTTAAGTAAAGATTCGCCCGTCTTATTTAACTGCTTTAATACATTTTCTTTATCTATCGGTCTGTTAAGTGCAACATCAATCTTATTACCTGTTTCAGTTACAGACATATCATCTGTATAAATCGTCAGTATTGCATTTTCGCCGGCTCTTAATTTAATGTCTGCATTAACATTTTTATATCTTTTGCCACTACAGTATCTAGAATTAATTTCATTTATAAAATCTAGATTTTCAGTCTTATATGCAGGCTTCTGAAGAGAAATCATCTTACCTGAATTATGCGTCTTATAATAGCCTGTTGTCGAACCGCTTCTACTATATAAATCTGATAAATTTCTCATATCGTTTTTATCAATTCTATAGTTATCCTTACCTTTTTTGAAGAATAAATCTACATATTTACGGTATATTGATACAACTCCCGCACAATATTCAGGACTTTTCATTCTTCCCTCAATCTTTAACGAAAATACTCCTGAATCTATAATCTCAGGTATTATCTCTAGCGTGTTCATATCCCTAAGGCTCAATGCATACAGACTATTTTCGTTATTAATGCGTTTTCTGTTCATATATACTTCATATGGTTGTCTGCAAGGTCCTGCACATCTTCCTCTGTTTCCACTTCTGCCACCAATCATACTGCTAAAGAGACACATTCCTGAATAGCTGTAACACATTGCGCCATGTATAAAACTCTCAATTTCAATATCCACATTATTATGAATATCATTAAGTTCCATAAGTGATAATTCTCTGGCAGTTACAACCCTGCTTGCGCCCATTTTCTTTAGTAGCTTAGCACTTTCAACTCCTGAAACAGCCATCTGTGTACTTGCATGTATATCTAAATCTTTAAAATTATTCTTTATAAATTCAAAAACACCTAAATCCTGTACAATTACTGCATCTAATCCCTGCTTATATAACGGATAAATATAATCATAGAGCTGTTCTTCTATCTCATTATTCTTTAGAAGTGTATTAACTGTCAGATATATTTTCCTGTTATTAAAATGGACATAATCTATTGCCTGCAGCAGATTATATTCGTCCGGATTATCAGCATAGGCTCTTGCACCGAATTTAGTTCCACCAATATATATTGCATCCGCACCTGCATTTATTCCGGCATACAAGGTATCTAGTGAACCTGCCGGCGCTAAAATCTCTATATTATTTTTCATACTAATCTCCATTACGCAGACACAAAGTGTCGGAGGAATCGCGAGCCAAATGTCAGATTTGGCTCTGCGATAGATGCTAAATGTGGTGCCTGCGACACATTTAGCTGTGTGAAAAATCAGATATCAATCTGTATTTTTCACACTGTTCTCCATTACGCATCATTCATAATAAAATATTTAGCCGAACACAAGGAATCCTCACTCATTCCATAACTGTCCGGCTATAATAAATTAATTAAGTTCTGTTTTATCTTTCTTGGCAGATGATGTTCTCTTAGGCTGAACTTCTTTCATTTCCTGAATTCGTGTCTCTAATCTTATAACTTCTTTCTGAAGTTCACTTAACTGCTTCTTTAAATCTTCTGACTCTTTTTCGCCTGTCTCAATCTTAATCTGTGCAGCTATTAATTCGTGTTTAATCTCATACAGTTGTTTGTCTTTATTCTCTAATTCTGTTTCTAATGTATCAGCCTGCTTTTTAGCCTTGAAATAATCATCTGCAATATTCAAATCAAGAAGGGCTTTCTGAACATCAATATTCTGCCTCTTATAGGCTTCATCTTGCTTAAACTCACTTATCTTATTATTGATATAAGTGGCAACTTTCTGTAAATACTCCTCGCTTTCATATCCGCTAAGTGTAAATATTTTGCCATCTATTATTACTTCAGTATTGTTCTTTGAGGACATTTATTGTTCTCTCCCTTCTGTTTTCATATCATATATTGCTTAGTTAATTATACCTTATTATGGTTAAATTACAAGCATTAATTATAGCTAAGTCCTAAATGGTCATATGCTGCCTGTGTTACCATTCTGCCTCTTGGCGTACGATTTATAAGTCCATTTTGCAATAAATATGGCTCATACACATCTTCAAGTGTTCCTGTGTCTTCACCAATCGATGCTGCAAGTGTCTCTAAACCGACAGGTCCGCCTGCAAATTTCTCAATAATTGTAAGTAAAATATTTCTGTCTGCATTATCAAGTCCTAACGTATCAACCTCTAACATATCAAGTGCTTTATTAGCAACTTCTCCGTCAATTATTCCATCATATTTAACTTCGGCATAATCTCTGACACGCTTTAATAGTCTGTTTGCAAGTCTTGGTGTGCCTCTTGAACGTCTCGCAAGCTCCATTGCACCCTCGTCATCAATATCCACTTTTAATACATTTGCAGAACGTTTAATAATCATAAATAACTCATCAGGCGAATAGAATTCTAACTTGTTAATAAGTCCAAATCTGTCTCTTAAAGGTGCTGTAAGCATACCAGCCCTTGTTGTAGCGCCAACTAATGTAAACTTTGGCAAATCTAATCTGATAGAACGTGCAGATGCGCCCTTGCCAATCATAATATCTATGGCATAATCTTCCATTGCCGGATACAATACCTCTTCAACCTGACGGTTAAGTCTGTGAATTTCATCAATAAACAGAACATCACCCTCACTTAAATTATTAAGTATTGCCGCAATATCTCCCGGTTTCTCAATGGCAGGTCCCGATGTAATCTTAAGATTAACATTCATCTCATTTGCAATAATTCCTGCTAATGTAGTCTTACCAAGTCCCGGTGGCCCATATAGAAGAGTATGGTCTAAAGATTCTCCTCGTCTCTTAGCTGCATTTATAAATATTTTCAAGTTCTCTTTAGCTTTCGTCTGTCCGATATAATCATCTAAAAGCTGTGGACGTAAATTATTCTCTAATGCAATTTCCTCATTTTCTAATTCAGTATTAATAATTCTCTTTTTCGAAGTATTACTCACTTTTCTTCATACCTTTCCGTACGCTTTTCGCTGTCTATATATTTTTCAATGCAATCTTGATAAGCTCACTTGTATTTCCAATGGCTTTATTCGATGCATATGCCTTTTTAATCGCAGATAAAGCCTGTGATGATGAATAACCAAGTGCGATAAGTGCGTCCATTGCATCATTTTGTATTGCCGAATCACTATTGTCATCTATTTCCTCTGTCATATCTCCGGATATTCCAAAAGGATTATCAAAATCTATCTTATCTCTTAATTCAAGAATAAGTTTTGAAGCAGTTTTACCACCAATTCCCGGTGCTTTGGCAATTGTCTTAGAATCATCTGCCATAATTGCAATCTTAAGTTCATCTATTGTAAGTGTTGATAATATTCCAATCGCCCCCTTTGGACCTATTCCACTTACACCGATTATCTGTTTGAAAATATTTAATTCTTCTTTTGATGAAAAACCAAATAATGTCATACTGTCCTCACGCACAGCCAGATATGTAAATACTTTTATGTCTTTTCCTGTTTTGCCAATCGAATTTACCAATGATGATGGTACAAAAATATTGTATCCGATACCATTACATTCTAATATTATCTTTGATTCTTCGATATCAACTACAGTTCCTTTTATAAATGAAATCATTATCTTTTTCTCCTGATATTTCTGTTCTAATTAATGTTTCTGCACCTGTTATAGATAAGCATTGCAACTATTCCGATGATTACGCCTGTTATAAGTCCTCCTATAATCATAAATGGCATATAATAACTGATGCTGTAAGTATCTGCGACAAAGGATGCCATAATAAGCTGTGCAACATTATGTGTAACTCCACCACACACACTGACTCCTAACATACTCACGTTTTTAATTTTCTTAACAAGAATCATTACAATATAACTTACTAAAGCACCAGCCATTGAAAAAATTATCGAAAATGCATTTCCAAATAATATTCCAACCACAAGCACTCTTATAATGTTAATAATTATCCCTGCTTTGTTATCTATTAGATAAATTGCTAATACAATTACTATATTAGGCAGTCCTAACTTAATTCCCGGTATACCGATATTTATCGGAATCAATGCTTCAATATAACTTATTATTATTGCAAATGCACTAAAAAGTCCAATATATGCAACACTCTCTGATTTATTTAATTTTTTCAAATTCTTCATAATTTTATTTTTATTATATCTTATTTTGCAACTCCATCTAATTCATTTTCAGAATCACTTACAATTTTTACTACTATTTTGTTTGGAACGCAAATAATTGTCTCATTAGCTTTAGAAATTGATTTATGTTTTACGCACACCTGATTCTTACAGGTTGCCTCTGAAATATTAACTTTTCCATTTTTTATAACCAATGTATTATGCTCGCTGCCATTTGTTATCTCATACACTCCGTCTTTATCAATCGGAAATGTCTTATATAACTTTCCTGAAACGGTTATCTCAACACCGGTTCCTTTTCTATCATTTACAGAATTATAAATCAGAAAACATACGGCAATTACTATAATTACACCAATTATTACTATATCTTTTTTTAATATTTTCATATATCACTCTGCATTTCTATATTGATTCATAAACAACCATAATTTTAACATTTATTATGAATATCATCAAGTATCTGTCAAATATTTTTGGGTGGCACACACAATTATAATTTCTAATGGTTGTATTATACCTGCCATTGATATAAAATACTCATAATAATCCTCATCTATGGATATAGAACACAGATAACTAAGCAGAAAGGAATTGTACTTTTGAATACTACTAAAAAATCAAAATTAATTATCAAATCTCTTAAACCTGATAAATCAGATAAAGATAAAGCAGATAAATCAAATAATTTTAATAATTCAAATATTTTTAATAATATTAATCGCATTAATAACATTGGCAATTTCTCGAAATATTTTACAATATTTTCACTAATTATCTCACTCTTTACCTGTATGATTTCTCTTACCGGCTGTAGTGACAAGAAATCTTCAGTAAGCGATACCGGTTTTTATTTTGATACGGCAGTTACCATAACCCTTTATAATGCAAATGAAACTACTCTTAAAGAATGTTTTAAAATATGTGATAAATACGAAAAGTTATTCAGTAATACCATAGAATCAAGTGATATTTCCAAAATAAATGCCAATTCAAAGTCAGAAAAATACACGACAGTAAGCAATGAAACTATTGAATTAATTAAAGCCGGTATTCATTATGGAGATATTTCAAATGGAAAATTTGATATTACAATCGGCTATCTAAGTGAACTGTGGAATTTCTCCGGAGATTCGCCAAAAGTTCCAGACAATACTTCAATAGAAAATATTATTACACATATAGATTATAACAATATCTCTATCAACGGAAATGAGGTATTATTAACTGATTCAGAGGCGAAACTAGACCTTGGTGGAATTGCAAAAGGTTATATTGCCGACAAGCTAAAAGAATATCTAAAAAAGCAGAACATTTCCAAAGGCATTATTAATCTTGGTGGAAATATTCTGCTTATAGGAAGCAAACCTGATAATTCGAATTACAATATAGGTCTGCAGAAGCCTTTCGGTTCAGATGATGATGTCATAGCCATTGTAAACGCTAACGATTTATCGATTGTTACTTCCGGCATATATGAGCGTTATTTCTATGAAAACGATAAGCTGTATCATCATATACTCAATACTTCAACAGGCTATCCTGAAGAAAACAATCTGCTTGCAGTAACTATCATTTCTAAAAGCTCTACAGATGGTGATGGACTTAGCACCTCAGCTTATCTCCTTGGTCTTGAAGATGGAATGAACTTAATAGAAAGTATTGATGGCGTAGAGGCTGTTTTTATCGATAAAGATTATAAGCTTCATCTGTCATCCGGCTTAAAGCTTAAAGATAATGTACTAACGCTGAAAAGTAAAGAATAATGCCGTCCTTAATTAATAACTAAAAACTTCGGGCTGGTGGTTTTCAAGTAAATTGCCAATGTATAACAAAATTGCTTATATAATTTTGGAACATATATAAGAATTACGTAAATTTGTCAGATGTGTGTTTTTGACTCAGGGTTTGTGTACATTCACCAGACAGACATTTAAGTTGAGTTGTACGACTATGACATACTCACTCATAATTCCTAAACCTAGTAGGAGTAAATGCCGTCCTCTGCAAAGTTTATTACAGTGCAGTAAATCAAACGCGCTTCGCTTGAACGGTGATTTACTGCACTGACCTTTTGCATCTGACGGCATAAACTCCTACACGGTACGTCATAAATCGTGTGTATGTCATAGACGAACAACTCGATTTAATGTCTGGCTGTTGAATGAATACAAATAATCATAAGAGTCAAAAACATATATCGACAAATTCGTAATTCTTATAAAAGTGCCAATAATTATATAAGCAATTTGTTTACAATGATAATTTTAGAAAGCCACCAGTCCGAAGTTTTATCTAATAATTTTAACCGGGCATTTTTCTTTACATTTTCCGCAGTTAGTACATTTCGAATAATCTATATGCGCCAGATTATTTTCTACGTGAATTGCATCGAATTCACAATTTCTTTCGCATAATTTACAGCCTATGCAGCCGGCCTGACAGACTGCTTTAACGTCTTTACCTTTATCATTAGAGTTACAGGCAACAAAGCATTTATTATCATATGGAACTAATTCTATAAGATGTTTTGGACATTCTTTTACGCATTTACCACAGGCAACGCATTTCTCTCTGTCAACTACTGCTATACCATTTTCTATATGTATGGCATCGAATTCGCAGACTTTAACGCACGAACCAAAACCCATACAGCCGAATGTACACGCCTTTGGTCCGCCGCCTGTTGAAAGTGCAGCCTGTTTACAGTCCTCATTACCGTAATAATTGAACTTATTACCTGCTTTCTCACAGGTTCCGCTACATTTTACAAATGCAACATTTTTAGTAACTTCTACTTCACTACCTATTATTTCAGCAATCTTTGCTGCAACTTTAGCACCACCTACCGGACAGGCTGATGCCGCAGCTTCGCCATTAGCAATTGCTTTAGCAAGCGCATCACAGCCCGCATATCCGCAACCACCACAGTTGTTACCCGGAAGTGCCTCTCTTATCGCTATTTCTTTTTCATCTGTTTTTACTTCAAAAGCCTTGCCTGCAAAGCCAAGAAGTAATCCAATTATTAATCCTGTGCCGCCCACAAGACAGGTGGCAATTATTATTCCTGTTATGTTCATTTGAAATTCCTCTCAATCTTAATTCAGGTGTCATTGCGCTTGAATCTTTTATTATAATTATAATAAACCGGAAAAACCAGAGAAAGCTATCGCCATAAGTCCTGCTGTTATAAGTACAATAGGCATTCCTTTTAATGCCGGCGATACATCGTTATATTCTATTTTTTCTCTGATTCCTGCCATAATAACAATGGAAACCGTAAAACCTACGGCAGTTCCAAAACCATTTATAACACTTTCAAGTATTCCATAACTATTCTGTACATTTAATAATGCCACACCTAAAACTGCACAGTTAGTTGTAATCAGTGGCAGATATACACCAAGTGCCTCATATAGTGAGGGACTTAATTTCTTAAGCACCATTTCCACAAACTGTACTAATGCAGCTATAACTAATATAAATACGATTGTATTCAAGTATGTCATCTTCGATGGAACTAAAATGCATTTATAAATAATACTTGTAAGCAATGATGATATAGTGATTACAAATATTACCGCTGCACCCATTCCTCCGGCAGTTTTAACTTTTTTAGAAACTCCTAAGAATGGACATAATCCTAAGAACTGACTTAATACAACATTGTTTACAAGTGCTGCCGAAATGGCAATTATAAGTAATGATTTCATGTAATTAAGCCTCCTTTACTACTTCGTCAGCTCTGTCCTCGCATTGTTTATCACAATTTGAACAGTCTGAACAACATTTCATTTCTTTTGGTTTCTTTCCATGGGCAATTCTTATTTTATTCTGGATAGCAACTAATGTTGCAAGAACGAAGAATGCTCCCGGTGCTAAAGCTATTATCTTAATATTATAATTTTCAGGAATAACCCTGTTGCCTAAGATTGTACCTGAGCCAATTAATTCTCTGAAAAATCCAAGACAGGATAATCCAAATGTAAAGCCGAGTCCCATTCCTATTCCGTCAAATATTGATGGCAATACAGGGTTCTTAGAAGCATATGCTTCAGCTCTTCCTAAGATAATACAGTTAACAACTATCAGAGGAATATATATTCCTAATGACGTATTAAGTGCAGGCAGATACGCCTGTAATAAGAACTGCACTATCGTAACAAAACTTGCAACAATAACTATAAATGCAGGCATTCTGACTTTATCAGGAATAACATTTCTAAGTAAAGCTATTATTGCATTCGATGCTGTTAGAACCACCATGGTTGTCATACCCATTCCAAAGCCGTTCTGTAATGATGATGTAACAGCAAGTGTAGGACACATACCTAACATAAGAACAAATGTAGGGTTTTCCTTTATAATTCCATTATATAGACGTTCTAAACATTTATTCATTTACTTCGCCTCCATCACAAATTTGTATGCTAAGATTCCGGTATTTACTCCGTTAGTTACTGCATTCGTCGTAATGGTAGCTCCGCTGATTGCATCTATCTGATTATCAGCAGTTGCTCCATTCTTGGTATATTCAAAAGAATCAACTTTTCTGCCCTCAAACTGGCTCTTGAATTTATTCTCTTTTGCTTTCATACCAACACCGGCAGTTTCTTCAATAGATAAAAATGATATTCCGTTAATTGTACCATCACTCTGAATACCTATTGTAAACTGGATATTTCCACCATAACCCTCTTTATCCGTTACTGTAATTACATATCCGACAACATTTTTATCACCATCTAATGCCTTAACTATTCCGTCAATATAGGCAACTGATGGTTTATATCCATTGTCTGAGAGATATGTCTCTAATTCTTTCTTGTCATAATCCATCTCTTCAAATGAATCTGCCACCTCAAATACCTTTTCATATGCTGTCTGCTTAGTTTTCTCTTCCTGCTTCTTTCTAGGCTCTTTAGTTATCTCATACACCGTTCCGAGAAGCAGACCTGCAATCAATGTAATCAGGCATAATTTAAGAGAATTCAACATAATTTCTTTCATTATTTAGAAGCCTCCTTTCCAAATGCTTTAGGAAATGTAGCTTTTTCAATCAATGGAACTAACAGATTACAGAATATAATTGCATATGATACACCCTCAGGTGCCGCATTTGCAGTAGCTAGTAATCTGAATGCTCCTGTCAAAAGACCAAGGCAGATTCCATATACTATTTTGCCCTTTGGAGTAATCGGTGAAGTTACATAGTCAGTTGCCATAAACCATGCACCTAACATAAGTCCGCCACCACATAACTGTGCTGCCACGAATTGCATATCCAGACCACCATGACAGACTGTATAAATCATTGCAAATATAGTAAATGTACCAATATAAAATACAGGTATCTTAAAATCAATAATACGTTTTACTAAAAGATAACATGCACCAATAAGTATCGCTAATGTGGATGTCTCTCCGATAGTACCGGCAGTATTTCCGATAAACATCTTTAAGACATCATAACTTCCACCGTTCTTTATATTGTAAAGTGGTGTAGCTGTTGTTACTCCGTCAAGTGTGAACTTAGTCATCTGTCCCGTAAATGAAAGTAGCAAAAAGCATCTTGCACCAAGAGCCGGATTCATAAAGTTCTGTCCAAGACCTCCAAATAGCTGTTTTACAACCAGTATTGCAAATATTGCACCTAAGGCAGCTATCCATAAAGGAATTGTAGATGGTAAGTTAAGTGCAAGTAAAAGTCCTGTTACTGCAGCACTTAAATCACCTATTGTTATTTTTCGTTTCATTGCTTTCTCATAAATCGCTTCTGTAGCCACTGCAGCTAAAACAGTAACTACTATTACTGCTAATGCCCTGTAGCCAAAATTAAAAATACCAAACATACTTGCAGGTATTAATGCAATTAATACGTCAAGCATTATTCCCGATGTCGTTGTGTTGTCCCTGACATGAGGATTTGATGATACATTAAGCATTTCTTTCAAGTTTAACACCTCTGTTCTATTTTTTCTTACTTGCCAATACCTGTTTACGCATACTCTTTATTGCCTGGGTAAGATTTCTCTTAGCCGGACATATGTAAGAGCAACAGCCACATTCGCAACATTCTAATCCATTATATTTAACAAAATTCTCCATATCTCCACGTTCAGAGAATTCAGCCAGTCTTGTAGGAACAATCCTGCCCGGACAGACACTTACACATCTGCCACAATTTATACAATTTGTCTCATTTACTTTAGACAACGGATCTTTTATGTAGCATAATAATGCTGAAGATGTCTTAGTTACCGGAACATCTATTGTACTCATAGCCATTCCCATCATAGGACCGCCTGAAATAATCTTTTCAGGTTCCTCTTTAAAGCCGCCTGCCGCATCTATTAATTCACTGTGATTTGTACCTGTTCTTACTAAGAAGTTCTGTGGCTCATTAATTGCATCACCTGTAACTGTTATAACTCTCTTAATAAGTGGTCTGCCATCAATTACTGCAGATTTTATGGCAAATACTGTATCAACATTATCAACTACACATCCTGCATCAGCAGGAAGCATTGATGAATTAATCTTTCTGCCGGTTACTGCATTGATTAACATTCTTTCAGCACCCTGAGGATATTTTGTATACAAGGTCTTAACCTCTATTCTATCCTCTGCCTTAACAAGTTCCTTTAATTTAGCTATTGCATCAGGTTTATTATCTTCTACTGCAATAATTCCCTTAGCATTGTCAAATAATTTAAGCATAACTTTAAGTCCGCTTACGACAACCTCAGGTTCTTCTATAAGTCTTCTGTAATCAGATGTAAGATATGGCTCACATTCTGCACCATTTACTATAACATAATCAATTTTATCAGGTTCTTTCGGAGATAACTTAACATTAGTAGGGAAACCTGCACCACCCATACCTACGACACCTGCTTTTTTAACAAGTTCTACTATCTCCTCCTTGCTTAACTCTTCTAAACTCTTTGGCTTTTCGAATTCAACTTCATCGAATTTACCATCATTTTCTATAATTATACAAGTAGCCTTACTTCCATTTACTAACAATCTAGGCTCAATAGCTTTAACTTTTCCTGAAACAGATGAATGGACATTTGCAGAAATAAACCCTGATGCCTCACCTATCAGCTGCCCTGTCAGTACATCGTCCCCCACATTTACAACAGGCTTTGCAGGTGCTCCTATATGCTGTGACATAGATATAGCTACATCGCCCTTTGGAAGATATTCAGCAATGGCTTTATCCTTAGACAATTCCTTGCCCTCATAAGGATGAATACCACCTTTGAACGTTAATAACGACATTTGAAATCCCTCTTTTCTGGTTTTAAATCATTATATAATTTTAATATAATTTAGCATAAAATACAACTTTAAAATACATCTTGTTAGCAAATTTAATATATGATATTTTATATATATTAGAGTATCAGAAATGAGGATTAATATGATTACCAGAAAAGATACAGCCAAAATAAAAATATTATATGATATACAAAAGCATTTTAGTAATAAAAGAATATGCTTTTTCGATATTGAGACCACTGGTTTTAGCAGATTAAAAAATACGATATATTTAATAGGTGTCGTATACTACGATAATAATTCTCTTAAATCCATACAGTGGTTTGATGATGACGGACATTCTGAACAGGAAATTATTTCAGAATTCATAACATTTATTAAAGATTTTGATGTAGTAATTAATTATAACGGAAATTCTTTTGACATTCCTTTCATTGAAGCCAAGGCTGAATTCTATGAATTACAGTTTAGTTTTGATGATTTTATCTCTTATGATATTTATAAAGAGGTATTTAGTTACCGTTTCTTCTTCGGACTTGATAATCTTAAGCAGAAATCTTTAGAACTCTTTCTTAAGATTCAAAGAGATGATGAATATGATGGTGGACGACTGATTCAGATTTATCACGATTATTTAAAGAGACCAACTAAAGATTATTTAGAACTTCTTCTCCTACATAATTATGATGATATATATGGTCTGGTAAAAATCTGTGATATTCTGTCATATGTAAGCATTATAAAGGGTGATTATACAATTACGGATTATGAATGTAACGAAAATCTCATAATAAACTGCCACCTTAATAACCGCTTAAAAGTTCCTTTTTCCATAAGAAAAGATAATATTTATGTAAGTGCAGGCAATGATACACTTAAAATTCTTATACCTTTAGAGGAAAAATGTCTTAAATATTTTTATGCTAATTATAAAGACTATTATTATCTTCCTGACGAAGATATGGCAATACATAAATCAGTCGCCCAGTTTGTGGATAAAGAACATAGAACTAAAGCAAAAAAAGACAATTGCTATACTAAGAAAACCGGAATCTTTGCAAAAGAATTTTCAGAAATATTTAAGCCGGCTTTTAAAGAAGAGTATAATTCCAAGGAATTTTATTTTGAAATAAATGATTACATTAATACCAATAGTAATTTTGAAAATAATCCAAATAATTTATCAGAGTTATATACTTATGTAAATGACATTATCAAAAATATAAGCCGTAAACACTGAGAGGACTACCCTTTAACAGGTAGCCCTCTTAACATCAATTCAGATAGATTAGATTAAATTATCCTCTTGAAGCCATTTCTCTTTCCTGTGCTTCAATCATCTTTTTAACCATATATCCACCTACTGAACCATTCTGAGCGGAAGTAAGATTACCATTATAACCATCTGACAAAGGAACACCAATTTCATTTGCTACTTCCATTTTGAATTTGTTCATAGCACTTTTTGCTTCTGGTACTGATGTTTTGTTTGAACTTGTGTTATTCATAATTAAACCTCCATATATTTTACTGGTTTTGATGTTACAGTAATATTATGTGGAGGTATTTCAAATATAAACTGGTAAGTTTTAGTAATTTGCTTAAACTTCGCAATTTTTTTGAGTATATATCTGAACAGGCAAATTTGACATATATAAATATTGGAACTTATGTTTCAATTGCTAATTTGTCGATGTCAGTTTTCTGCTCTTTTGATTATTTATGTTCATTCAACATTCAGACATTTAAACGAGGTTGTTCGTCTATGACACACACTCGATTTATGACGTATCGTGTGCAAGTTATATGCCGTCAGATGCAAAAGGTCGGTGCAGTTAATCACCGTCCAAGCGAAGCGCGTTTGATTAGCTGCACCGTAATAGACTTTGCAGAGGACGGCATTTACTTGCACTAGTATATCCGTCAGTAATTAACTCGACTTTTTGATGGGTAGTGTATCTACTACAACTTTTTCACTTGGATCAATCTCATCA
>OMVQ01000100.1 GCA_900314555.1 uncultured Eubacteriales bacterium
TGAATATAACCTCCATATATGTTATATGAAGATTGTATCATAAAACGAATGCATAGTCGAGTTAATTAAAAACTTTTATACTAGATGGAAATATATGTACAGATAATTTACCTTTTATTTTATCGGATGATAATTTGAATATTGCAGAAGAACTGATTTTGGGTAAATCTGATTATATGATGCCAATAGTTTATGTGTCTGCCACAAGAAATAAATCGGAAATAAGTGTTGATACATATGAATTAGCAAAGGATTTAGCAGGAGTAGCACATGTAGTGGTTGAAGAATCATGTGAATGTACAAAAAGATTACGTGATTTGACAGATGGTAAAAACCCATATAATGGAGCAGTTCAAATATTTTATGCACAAAATATTACTCAGCGTATATTGCCGAAATTTTTTTCTAATTCGCATCAATTCAGAAATGAAGTGGCTTATTCTGTATACAAACGCCTTATTTTAAGCCGAATTGATGATGAATTTTCTTATGCAAAACTAAAATATAATAATTTGGTAAAGAAAAGTGCCGAAAGCATAGAAATATCACAAATATGTGATGAATTATTGGATGAAAAAGAGAAAATTATAAATATAGGAAATTTAAGAATACAAGAAATGGAGGATAAAATTTCCAATTTACAGGCTAAGTTACAAATTTTTGAAAATAGATTGAATAATAAAGAAACTCAGAGTTATCTTATAACATTTGAAACTCAGGAGGTGGATCTATATGAGGGTGAAGAAAAAGATATAATTATAAAAATTCTTGATAGAGAATTTAAAAATATGGATTCAGATCCTAATTTAAAAGAGTCAAGAAAATATCATGTATTAAAAAGTATTATTTAAGAAAATAAAAAAACCGGAAAAGATGAACAGATAAAAAAATTATTAAGAGAAATATTAAACAAGGATGGAAGTTTTAATGGAGCAAAGAGGAGACAACTAAATGATTTAGGATTTATTGTGAATGAAGGAAAACATTATAAAATAACATATGGAAATGATGATAGATATATGTTTACATTATCAAAAACTACAGGTGATTATAGATCCAATTTGAATGCGGTTTCAAGGGCAGCTAATAAATTGTTTGACCGTAATTGATGGCGAGTATAATTGAAGTTGGAATATGGAGAATGAAAAATAATAACGCGGAAGTAAACAGAAGCTATAGGAACTCCAAGCAGCTCTTGGTATATAAGACATATGCAATACTGCTAGACACAAATTCCTTATGTATGGACTTTTCTTTTACAGATAAGATTTTATATGTGTTGATATTGAAGAACACGACAAATAGACAAGGAAAATTCTTTGTCAGGAATTAATTCATTTTTTGTTGTTTTATGCTACTCTATACATGGAGTATATTGCTTGTTTGAATTTTATTTCATGACTTGAACGTACTGGTCGAATAGGCGTTATATATCTTGCAATAAGCGTTTCAATGTCAGGTGAAATTATTTCTTTCAATAGAAATTCACAGTATATATGTACAGCGACAGAAAAATTAACTTTATACTCATATTTTTATGTTTGTTATCTATGATTATGTGTGAGGTAATCAATTCGGAAAAATTGTACATGGTCAATCTGGCAAAAAATCCTTGAAGAATAAATTTTGCATTTTTTGAATGAAGATAAAGTAATTATACAAAATTTATTTTTTCATGAAACTGACTCTTCATTTCGGCTGTCTGTTTGCATATTAAATTTAAGTCTATGTATTTATTAAATTTCTCTGTATCAGGCAATTCCAGACCATGCACTATACTTGTTTTATATTTTTTCAAGATATTTTATCCTTATCAAATAAAACCAGTCTTTTTCTTAAACATATGATATTTTATTATAAGATTTATAGTATCGATGAATTTTTACTAATTGTGGAGCTATCTGCCATTTGGCTTCTTTTCGATTAATTACAATGGCATTTTGATAGGTATGAGTTAATAGGTTGTATAATGCATTTAAGTGAAAAAAATTATAAGGTCTTCTACATTAAGTAATAAAAAGTGAATTTATATTGTTTAGATTAGTAGTTATTTGAATGCACTAGTATATCCGTCAGTAATTAACTCGACTTTTTGATGGGTAGTGTATCTACTACAACTTTTTCACTTGGATCAATCTCATCA
>OMVQ01000099.1 GCA_900314555.1 uncultured Eubacteriales bacterium
CGCATACAACACATATGCAACACTACCAACTACAAATTCCCTATTTCCGGGCTTTTCAGGATATCAAAACATTAACAAAGAGATAATAAGAATAATTATAGAACCCTTGAAAATGCAATGTTTTCAAGGGTTTATTTTTTTAAAAATATATGCTTTGTCCTATAGCTCTTAGTTTACCAGACCGGAGCAATTATTTTTTGTGTGATTTATTACCGAGTGTATATACAAGTTCAAAACAGGTTAAGTCAAAGCGTAATACCGCAATGAAATCTTCAAGAGTCAACATTAACAACCATACTTTATAAGATTTCATACAAGATGATTTCAATGTAATCAGAGGGTCATAGTCTCTCTGCTGAAGGATTGCCCGATTACTGGATATGGTAGCACTTATATTATGATAATAATGAAAGAATATAGGTGCAATATTTTATGAAATATTTAGAAATACAAATTATTAGTAGTAACATCAGTATAAGATGATAATTCGCAGTTAAGAGCCGGTGTAGCATATCTCAGATGAATATCAATTGTAAGTTGAGTTATGTATGAATCCATGTTGCAAGAAGTGATAGATGAAATAAAAAAGAGCTGTTATTGACAGCCCTTTCAAATGAGGTGAGAGGGATTCGAACCCCCTGTGCATTTATGTGAATCAGATTTCTTGCAATATAAATTGTGGATAGACTAAACCACCCCACAAATGCACGTTAACACCACGCCTAAATTATTTACTCTCATGTTGCAATCTCCCTTCATTGTTATATAAATTTGTATATTCATAAGGGTGAAAGTAATCATGTCCGGAGTAATACCACAAAGTAATGAGAGCAAGGAAACTGCTTCAACCTAACATATATACATATAGTAACATGATTTTTAGAAAAATGTAAAGAGTACGAAGGTAAAATATCTATAACATAAGATGCTGTATTGTTCAAGTGTATAACGAAGCTGGAGAGAAAAGCAGAGATTGCGGAGATGGTTTATGATATGGCGCGAGGTTCTGGTGACAATAAAACCTTGAGAGATAAACTTATAGATGTTATGTATGAGAATGAGCAATTAAAAGCTGAAAACTCTAAACTCCGGGAAATACTGGACAAGGCATATGATTTTATGAAGCAGCTTGTGATTGATGGAAGGAATCTGTTGGAGCGGTTTCTGGAGAGTATCGGACAGATGGTTGAGAAGGTTAGGGATAGTTTAAGAAGGTAGGAAAGGGGCATTGGAGGCGGTGCCCCTTTCAAAATAGTACCAGGAAATACTATGAAATACCACAAAAACACATTGAAAACATAGAACATACGTGCTACACTGTTGATAGTAATTAAAAAATAGGAGATCTTACACTATGGATAATTATATGGAAGATTGGATTGGAATTGAAGCAGCAGCTAGCTATTTAGATGTGACAAAAGACACTATAAGAAATTGGATTAAAAAGACTGATATTCCAGCAAATAATATAGGAAAATTATGGAAATGTAAAAGAGTTGAATTAGATGCGTGGGTTAAAAGTGGGCGTAGTGCAATAGATTAGTGTGATTATGTGTTTAGGAATTGATTGTTAAAAGTAAGGAGGAGACTGTTTTATATGGGTATTGAAAGATTAAAGCAATTGATAAAGCAGTATAAGGAGAGCGAGAATTATTATCGCGATGCTAAAAATGCATATAATGAGACAGAATGTCGTGATGAATATATTAGTCCGTTGTTGGAATGTTTTGGTTGGGATGTACATAATAAAAAGGGTAAATTACCTCAATATAAAGAGGTTGTTGTAGAAAAGTTTTCTAATAGCTCAGAAAGACCAGATTATACACTGACTTTAAATGGGGTGTCTAAGCTTTTTGTTGAGGCAAAGAAACCAAGTGTTGATATAACTATTGAGTTTGAGCCTGCAATGCAGATAAGAAAATATGGATGGAATGCCAATCATGCATTAGCAATATTGACTAACTTTGAAAATCTCCTCATTTATGACACAACAATCAAGCCAGAAGAAGGAGATGGTGCAAGTACTTCTTTGTATAGAAAATATAACTATGAAGACTATGTGGAAAAATATCAAGAAATTGCGGACTTGATTTCAAAAGATAATGTGTATTCTGGACAATACGATGAATTTATTAAATCAAATTTTCAGAACGATACCAGATATAGTACGGAGATTGATGAAACATTTCTTAAGCAAATTAATGAGTGGAGACTTGAAATTGGTACTTATTTGTATGAAAACAAAGAGGACTATAAAAATATTAATGTGCTTAACGATACAGTACAAGATTTTATCAATCAAATTATTTTCTTGAGAATCTGTGAAGACAGAAAATTGCCTTTATACATGAAATTATACGAGACAGTTGAAGATAGGGCATCTTTGCAGGAGGTATTAACTACGGTTTTTAAGGAAGCAGATAAGCGATACAATTCCGGACTGTTCAAAAATGATTGCCCGATTTTTGATTTGAGTTGTGATATTATTTTTGAGATGATAGAGTCATTGTATTATCCGAAGACTCCATATATGTTTACGATTATTGAACCAAGTATCTTGGGAAAAATATATGAATCCTTTTTGACTGAAAGTCTCGTATTGCAAGATGGAAAAATAGCACTATCGCAAAAGAAGGAATATTTGTATAAATCGGTGGTAAGTACACCGGTGGAAATAGTGAAATATATGGTAAAAAATACATTAGAGCCATTATGTAAGGGAAAGACACCTCCAGAAATTTTGAGTTTGAGAATTGCTGATATTGCATGTGGTTCGGGTATCTTTCTAGAGGAAGCATATCAATATCTAGTTGATTTCTGTACTGAGTGGTATAAGCTAAATGATAAAGCACATTTACTGGTGGTGGAAGAGGGTGTAGAGAAACTGCCTTTAGTTGACAAGAAAGCGATTTTGACAAATTGTATTTATGGTGTAGATATTGATATCCATGCAGTAGAAGTTAGTAAATTTTCCTTATTATTGAAGTTGATTGAAAATGAAACGGAACCATCTGTTATGAGTAGCAAACCTATATTGCCGGATTTAGAAGAAAATATAAAATGTGGTAATTCATTGGTGACGGATGAAGATGTTGAGGGATTAAATATTACAACGGAGGATTTGATAAATATACGTCCCTTTGATTGGCAGGAAATCAATGAGGGAGATAAGTTTGATGTAATTATTGGCAATCCGCCTTATGTTAAGACTGAAGATATTAAAAAACTTCATACCAACGTAGAAGTCAAAATTTATAAGAAGTATGGAAGTTCTCATAAACAGTTTGATAAATATTATTTGTTTATTGAAAAGGCGCTGGATTTGATTAATGAAAATGGCTTAATGTGTTATATTGTGCCAAATAAGTTTCTACACACAGAATCGGCAGAGAAACTTCGACTTATGATTAAAGATAAGGTTGTTAAAATTGACGATTTTGGCGCTGTTCAATTATTTAAAGACAAGACAATATATAGTTCGATTCTTACAGTGGGTACAACCAATGTGGAAAAATTAGCATATAGGACAGTGGATAAGGTAGCATATTTGTGGAATGATGAGGTTGAACAATATAGTCTTATTCCTAAGCAAAGTTTGAATTGTATGCCATGGGCTGAAAACTCAAATATTTATGATGATTCACCATGGCTGGTGTCAGATGATGATGTGTACTTGAATATGATGAAAAAAGTTAAAGCAAAAATAGTTTCTTTGGCTGATATTGTAGACATATATAATGGAATTCAAACAAGTGCAGAAAAAGTATATAAGATTGAAGGTAAGACAATTGTATCTGAGGATGAAAATTATGTGAAGTTCAGAGTTAAGGATACGGAATATATGATTGAAAAAGGAATTTTGAGATTATATTTCAAACCTACCAGAACGGAACAAGGTGCAATGGATACTTATAGCAATATTAATCAAGTTAAGGTTAATTACAATATTTTCCCATATGATGAAAATGGCAATTTTATTACTAAGGATATAATGGAAACACAATATCCGTATGCGTGGGAATATTTATTAGAACATAAAGATACATTGTTGCCAAAATCTTTAGGTGGAAATAGAGATGTGCAACCTGTTGTTTCTGATAAAGACGAATGGTATCGTTATGGAAGGAGTCAAGCGATTACAAGCCTTAATAATCGAGATAAAATAATTGTTGGAGTTAATCGTAAAAAAGATGATCCCTTGTATCTTATGGATAAAACACATTACTTAATTGCTTCTGGTGGAACAGCAGGCTATGTGGGAATATCTTTGAAAGAAGACAGTGAGTATCAGTTAGAGTACATACATGCATGGCTATCACATCCATGGACAGACTGGTATTTACAATCAATTGGTAGCGATTTTGAAGGTGGTTTTATAGCAAGAGGAACATATACATTGCCAATGGTTCCATTTATCAAGTTGGATTTTGCTAATAAAAAGCAAAAGGAATTATACGACCAAGTTGTAGTTAATACAAGACGAATTGGCGAGTTAAACGAGGAATTGTTAAGTAAGAAAGACAAAGCGACACGAAATGTGTTAGAAAAGGAAAAGAATAGACTGATAAAGAAGAATGAGGAAATGATAACTAAAGTTTATCAGCAGAATTTTTAGGTGATCATATGAAGTTAAAAGAAGATAGTTCAGTAC
The DNA here is from genome assembly GCA_900314555.1 of uncultured Eubacteriales bacterium. Classification (GTDB taxonomy): domain Bacteria; phylum Bacillota; class Clostridia; order Lachnospirales; family Lachnospiraceae; genus Bovifimicola. Next base: position 4,652 of record OMVQ01000099.1, read on the forward strand.
AAAAACTTAGAGGTGCCTATTATACTCCACTGCCATTAGCAGAGATGATGGTTAAGCTGTTTGCAAACAGAACATATTGTAAGAATGTCCTGGAACCAAGCTGCGGAGATGGTGTGTTTTTGGATGCGTTAATCAAAGCCGATTGTATAAAACAGTATGCGGATATAGATGCTGTTGAAATTGACGGGGCAGAGGCAAAAAAAGTTAAAGGAAGAATGAAAAACTATAAGAATGTTAAAGTGATAAATGAAGATTTCTTTGACTTTTATAGAGCTAATAAAGAATCTGTTCAATATGATTTGATATTAGGAAACCCTCCGTATATTAGGTATCAATATTTGGAAGAACATCAGAGAAAGTTAATGTCTGATATACTGACAGCTCAAGGAATGAAAGCCAATAAACTCGTAAATACATGGGTTGGTTTTATTGTCTCTTGTGTAAATATGTTGAGTAAGAATGGTAAAATAGCGTTTGTTATTCCAGCTGAAATCATGCAGGTTGCATATGCAGAAGATTTGAGACTTTTTTTGGCAAATAATCTTTCGAAAATTACGCTTATTACATTTGAGAAACTTGTATTTCCTGATATAGAGCAGGAAATTGTTGTTTTTATTGGTGAAAAAGGTGATGAAGAAAAAGGTATCCGTATTGTAGAATTGAATAACTTAGAAGATTTAGAGTCATTTGATATTGAAGTTAATGGATTTCAAAAGTTACAACATGTACATGAAAAATGGACAAGGTATTTTACCAATGTTGAAGAAAATCTCTTGGTTAAGAAAATAAGAGAAGACAAGCGTTTTCAGAAGTTGTCAGATATTGCATTAATCAATGTGGGAATTACAACAGGTAATAATAAGTATTTTTCGGTGGAGCGAAAAACTGTAGAAAAGTATCAGATGCAAAATGTTGTAAGACCATTAATTGGGAGAAGTTCTCATGCAAATAGCATCTATTTTAAGCACGAGGACTGGATGCAGAATGTAAATAAAGATAAAGCGGCTTACTTAATTGATTTTCCGGACGTTGAATATAAGCATTATCCTAAAAAGCATAAGGAATATATTAAGATGGGTGAAAGGAATGGTGAGAATAAAGGTTATAAATGTTCTATTAGAGATAGATGGTATCGTATTCCCTCTATATGGGTGCCGGACGCATTCTTTTTACGCAGAAATAATTTGTATCCTAAATTTGTTTTGAATCAATGTGATGCAGTATCTACTGATACGATGCATAGAATCAAATTTAATGATGGTATTGAACCAGAGCGAGCAATTTTATCTTACTACAACAGTATTTCTTTTGCATTTACTGAACTATGTGGAAGAAGTTATGGTGGTGGTGTGTTAGAAATTCTTCCAGGTGAAGTGGGAAATATTTATGTACCGAAGTTAGATTTGATTCCTATTGAAGAAGTACGGGACCTGTTGGAGCAAATTGATTCTATCGTAAGGAACAACCAAAATATTGAGGATGCATTAGATATAGTGGATAAGAAGATATTAATAGATATTCTTGGCTTCGAGCAGAAAGTATGTGAAGATGCAAGACGTATTTGGAAGAAGCTGCAGCGAAGGCGATTGAATCGTGGGTAGCAATAAAATTGATATTTTTGTTATTAGATGATTAATTACTGTATGGAAAATCATAAATAATGACCATATACAGAGATAAAAGGAGGACTAATATGCTTGTTTTTTCAACAAAATTATTTGTGAAAGAATTGTTAACAGATGAAATTTTTATTAATAAAGCCATTGCATGGGTAAAAGGTGGTAAAAATTATTATTTTGGAGAATTTGAATGGAATGAAAAAGAGGAGTTTTCTGTGAGTAGTAGTGATGAAAAACAAAAATTTACTATTAATAGATATTCAGATGCAGTTGTTGTTCATTTAGTAAATATAGATGAAAAAATAATTTGGACAAGTGATTTTGTATTGACTAAGAAAAATGGAAAAAGAATTTTAGCTTCATTTTTGTATAATGATGCTGTTGATATGTCTGTTAGGTTACCGGAACAATTTAATAGACCATATTTATTGAAACAAATTGTTGCAGAAGGATTTGGAGAACTAGTATATCCGTCAGTAATTAACTCGACTTTTTGATGGGTAGTGTATCTACTACAACTTTTTCACTTGGATCAATCTCATCA
>OMVQ01000098.1 GCA_900314555.1 uncultured Eubacteriales bacterium
CTTCGTAATCCTGTAAGAAGCAAGAAGATTAAAGATTTCTTACAGAGCTAAAAAGAGATAAAATGAAATATAAATATGTATATGTATGCCGCTGATTATAGCGGCATTCGTTGTATCTTATAAGTTTAAACTAATATTGGTTGTATCTGCTTAGAATCTAAGGCATTTTCAAGGGTAGGGATAATTAACTCTGTGTGAGCAATCATTGAATTAGGTTTTGCAACACAATTATCCTGGCCGAATGGAACAAAATATATATTTTTACAGTTTAGCAGAGAACCAACATTTTTAAAGTTCATTCCGAGTGCATCGTTAGTAGATAAGGAGATTACAAGCGGTCTGCCTGTTCTCAGATGACCTTTGGCAGCCATTAGAACAGGTGTGTCAGTTATTCCGTTATTAAGTTTAGCAAGTGTATTTCCGGTGCAAGGAGCAATTATAAGAATATCGAGTATTTTATTAGGACCGAATTTCTCAGCCTCGGCTATAGTAACAATTGATTTATTCTGGGTTGTATCTTCAACGAATTTGACAAAGTCACTTGCTTTACCAAAACGACAGTCAGTTGTATAAGCGTTAAATGAAAAAATAGGAATGACGTTTACGCCCTCCCTGGTCAGATGAAGAAGTTCGGTTTTGATTTTGGCAAATGTACAAAAAGAGCCGGTAATTGCAAAACCTACGGTCTTATTTGCAAGTTTCATTTCATACCTCCATTTCTGAGCAATTTATTGCGAAGTGGCAGTCAGAAATTCGTGAAACGATTTCTGACTTGCCATAAGATGCTATTTGCTTTCGCTCTGAAGCAAATAGCCATGCGAAATAATTGGTGCATCAGCACAATTATTTCACATTGACCTCCATTTCTGAGCAATTTATTATATGTTAATTTAGCATAGAGACGATGCATTTACTAATTATCAGAGCTGAGGCTTTTGGCGAATATTTACCAGGAAGTGACAGACAAAGTCTGGCGGTTATGCCGAAATGCTTACAGGCTTCAAAGTCAGTCCCACCAGGATTAGAGGCTATGTCTATTATGGCTGCTTCTGTATTTACGTTGCTTAATATGTTGCGATTAAGAATTAAAGAGGGTATGGTATTATAAATAAAATCGAATTTATGAATATGTCTGGTTAATTCATTTAGTGGAATAGGACTATGTCCCTGTTCATATGCCATAGACAATTGTACCGGGTTTCTTGCGGCAACGTATGTTATGGCATTTAAAGCTTTAAGTCTTGATGCGAGGGCCATGCCACATTTACCATAGCCTAGCACAAGAGAATGTGATTTATGGATATTTATCGGACTTGTGCAGATTGCTTCGACAATAGTCCCTTCAGCAGTTGCTATGGAATTATATAATTCGAAAGACGGAATATCCATTAAATCTTTAGTTACAATGTTTAGATTATTACATTTACTGATAAAATCATTATTGAAACAGCCTCCGCATATTACAGAGCAGGGATTGATAAGTGTAAGGAGGTAGTCGATATTTATCTGGGTAGAAGTTTTAGAATATAGATTTATTTTATCCTTGGAAAATGGAATAGGAAATAGTATAAGATTACATAGTGGCAGACGTTCGGAGATAGAATGTGTATCATTCACATCTTCAATATAGAACGGATAAATGTTATATCCCTGATTCTTAAGCTCGTAATATAAGAATTTTTGTCTTGTGTCGCCACCTATAATAGCAATGTTATTTTGATTTTTCATACTACTCCTATATTTATATTCTGTTTTATAATATAGGATATGAGAATAGTAAGTAAATGTGACATTGAAAATTAGAAAGGAGAAATGCAATATGATTTACAATATTATTTATGACGCAGTTAAAAAGAAAACTACAACTAATCCACCTAATATATTTATTGGAAATGTGGAAATGGCAGCAGGTATGGGCATTGTATTAGGGGAAATTGGAACACAGATGAATTTCGAGGGAATAGATAAGCCGGGGAAGATTAAAGAGAAATTTACTGAAATGCTTGGAGAAGCAGATACTTCAAAATTAAGCGATATGTCGAATATAATAATAGAACTTATTAACAGATATCAGGTTAAGGATATGGTTAATGAGACGATGGAAGATTTAGAGATATTAGTTAACAGGAAAGAGGAGAGTTTGTAAATCTTTCAGTTTAAAAATCATAGGAACTGATATTAGAATATGAGATAAAAATGACTGTAAAAGGTGTTGGCAAAACAATTATAAAAAATGTATGTACAAAAAGTTTGGAAAAATTATGCAAAAAGCCTGTAAAAAAGCATTATTAAAACGATATTAAAAAGACTAACAGATTAAATATAAACTGTTAGTCTTTTTGTTAATTTATTTATCAGAAAATAATTGTATCGGCAGATTTAGCATTAGTCTCTGTCAGACATTGGAACGTAGTCAATGTGTTTTGCTACATTCTTATAAGCAGGACGAATAATTTTACCTGCATTAATTAATTCTTCAATACGGTGAGCGCTCCAGCCTGAAATTCTTGCGATTGCAAATATAGGTGTGTAGAGTTCCATAGGAAGTCCTAACATTCTATATACAAAACCGCTATAGAAGTCAACGTTAGCACTTACGCCTTTATAAATCTGGCGTTCTTTAGCGATTACTTCAGGAGCAAGACGTTCTACTGCTGAATATAATGCGAATTCTTTATCAAGTCCTTTTTCTTTGGAAAGTTTTTCAACATAGCCTTTAAAGATTCTTGCTCTTGGGTCTGATATAGAATAAACAGCATGCCCCATTCCGTAGATTAATCCGGCTTTATCAAATGCTTTCTTGTTAAGTAAATCGGAAAGATAAGCCTTTATTTCGTCTTCGTCTGTCCAGTCAGATACATGCTCCATCATATCATCAAACATCTGGATAACCTTGATATTTGCACCACCATGTTTAGGACCCTTAAGAGAGCCTAAAGATGCGGCAATTGTTGAATATGTATCGGTTCCTGATGAAGATACTACGTGAGTTGTGAAAGTAGAATTGTTACCACCACCATGGTCGGCATGGATAACTAATGCAATATCTAGGATACGCGCTTCTAATTCAGTATATTTGCTGTCTGGTCTTAACAGATGAAGAATATTCTCTGCTGTAGACAGATTAGGATCAGGAGAATGAATGAACAAGCTCTGACCATCATGATAATGCTTGTAAGCCTGATAGCCATAAACAGATAACTGTGGAAATAAAGCTATGAGCTGTAAGCATTGTCTTAAGACGTTAGGAATTGAAACGTCATCAGCAGCATCGTCATATGAATAGAGTGTAAGCACACTTCTTGCTAATGTATTCATCATATCGTGACTTGGTGCTTTCATAATTATGTCTCGCACAAAACTTGTAGGTAGTGAACGATAATGTCCAAGTAATGCATTAAATGAATCTAATTCTTCCTTTGTCGGAAGCTTACCAAATAATAATAAATATGTGGTTTCTTCGAAACCGAATCTTTTCTCGGAAACAAAACCATTTACGATATCTTCGATATCTAAACCGCGGTAAAACAACTTACCCTCACAAGGAATCATTTCGCTGTCAACTGTGATATATGAGCGAACTTCTGCAATTTCTGTTAAACCTGTAAGTACGCCTTTTCCGTTAATGTCTCTAAGACCACGTTTTACGTCATATTTACCATATAATGATGGGTCAATTGAACTATTATCCAAACATAGCTTAGAAAGATTAGTTATTTCCGGTGTAATTGTTGAATAACTGTTTTCAGTCAAATGAAAACCCCCTTTTTTCGTAATAAACTTTATTTTACCATAAAAGGAATGTCCTAACAACAAAATTTAGAAAAACTTAATAGAATTTATAAATCTTAATATGATTGTTAAAGACCTGAAATAGTGGTAAAATTATTAAAGATTTATGTGGAATGGAGATTAAAATGGATTTATTTGAATATATGAGAAATAATACTAAGAGTAAGGAATCACCACTTGCTTCAAGAATGAGACCGGAGAAGCTTGAAGAAATAGTAGGGCAGAAGCATATTCTTGGTGAGAATAAGTTATTATACAGAGCAATTAAGGCTGATAAGTTAAGTTCAGTCATCTTCTACGGACCACCGGGAACGGGTAAGACCACACTTGCAAAGGTTATTGCCAATACTTCTGATTCAGAATTCCGACAGATTAATGCAACCGTTGCAGGTAAGAAAGATATGGAGGAAGTGGTAAATGCAGCTAAGGACAGTCTTGGTATGTATGGAAAACGTACAATTCTGTTTGTAGATGAGATTCACAGATTTAATAAAGGACAGCAGGATTATTTACTTCCATTTGTCGAGGATGGTACAATTATTTTAATAGGTGCTACGACAGAGAATCCATATTTCGAGGTAAATAGCGCGCTTATATCGAGGTCCACCATATTTGAATTAAAGGAATTAGATAAAGAGGATATAAAGATTCTTATTAACAGGGCAATATCTGATGAAGTTAAGGGAATGGGAGTTTATGGTGCCAAAATGAGTGAAGATGCCATTGATTTCCTTGCAGATATTGCAAATGGAGATGCAAGAACAGCATTAAATGCAGTAGAATTAGCAGTCCTTACAACGGACAGAGGGGCAGATGGAGTTATCCATATCGATATTGATACCATAGAGGAATGTGTACAGCAGAGAAACCCACGTTATGATAAGTCAGGGGATAATCATTATGATACGATATCAGCATTTATAAAGAGTATGAGAGGTTCTGATCCTGATGCTGCCATATATTATCTGGCGAGAATGTTAAATGCAGGAGAAAGTGTTACTTTTATTGCGAGAAGAATTATGATATGTGCGGCAGAGGATGTAGGTCTTGCAGACCCACAGGCGCTGGTCGTTGCGGTATCGGCAGCAGAAGCAGTACATCAGTTAGGAATGCCGGAGGCAAGGATACCTTTAGCAGAGGCAGTCTTATATATTGCAAATGCACCTAAGGGAAATGCAGCATATATGGCAATTGACAAAGCACTTGATTTCGTAAAAAGAGAGCCTACATATCAGATACCGGCATATTTAAAAGATGCACATTATGGTGGAGCGAAAGAATTAGGCCATGGAATTGGCTACAAATATCCTCACGATTACGAGGGACATTATGTGGAGCAGCAGTATTTACCGGACGAGATTAAAGATGTTAAATTCTATGAAGCAGACTAAAAATTTAGAGACATTAATTCTATGATACAGAATGAATTAGGCAATTTATGCAGATAGTAGAATTAAAGGCATTAATTTTTATAATGTAGATTATAGAATTAAAGCCTTTAATTCTACAATGCAGACTAGCAATAGAACAACATTTATGATAAAATTTAGATAAGAATTTTGACAGATATACGGAAAGAGGTATTTTTTTGAAAGAACTAATTGGGAAGTTATCAAGAGGCATAATTGAATATAATCTTCCGGAGGTTGAAGTATCGGTTACAGATATTGATAAATCAATAGAAGCGGGTGAACTATACCATGGTTTTTTTGAAATTTTTGGTAAAAATGACAATGAACTAAAAGGGATAGTTTATTCGACGTGCGAGAAATTCAAGATAATTAATGACCAGTTTGTTGGTAGAAATAATAAGATAGAATATGTAATAGATGGCAAACACAGTGAAATCGGAGATGTTATCAAAGGTCGTGTGAATATCGTAAGTAATGGAGGAGAACTTTTTATACCATATACGATTACGGTTAAGGAAGAGAGTATTCCATCTTCCATAGGTGAGATATCGAACCTGTTTCATTTCATTAACCTTGTTAAGCAGGAATATGACGAGGGACTTAAGATGTTCCTATCGAAAGATTTCGAGAGAATCATTCTTAAAGACAATGTGGCTGATAAGAGCCTTTATAATGGACTTATTAACAGCTATAGCAAAAAGCGTGCTTTAGAGGAATTTATTCTTGCCATTAATAAGAAGCAGGAAGTTAAGATAGAACTTTCGGATACATTAAGAGAGTATGATATGCTAGAAGAATCATATGGAGATATTCTTACTCTTACCAGAAATACATGGGGATACATAGATATTCAGGTAGATGTGGACGGAGATTTTATAACTGAATATAAGAAGAATATTACCGAAGATGATTTTGCAGGAAATAATTATGAATTCAGATATCTTATAGACATTTCTAAATTACATAGTGGAATGAATTACGGAAAGATTACATTTTCTACGATGAACCAGTGTTTAGAATGTGAGATTTCTATTGATAATACAAGGGAAATAGATTCGGCAAATCACGAGATTAAGAAATGTATTGCAAGTCTTAATGAGCAATATCTCAATTTCAGAATGAGAAAGAGCAGTATTGATACATGGGCAGAGAATTCTAATGCTTTAATTGAGAGAGCCAGAGGCTTCAGAGATGATATGCCATTTTTAAAACTTCTTCAGGCGCAGATGTATATTTCGAGAAGAAGAGATGAAGAAGCAAAATGGCTTATAGACAGTGTGGCAGAGGAGATTTTAGATAAGAAAGAGGAAAATGTAGTTTTATACTGTTACTATCTCTATGTAAGAACCTTGCAGAAGAGAAAGTTAGAGCAGACAATTATTGCTACGGATATTATTAGAAAATACTATGAAAATGGGTACGATAAATGGCAGTTGTTATGGATACTTCTATATATTGATACATCATTTGAGAATAATAAAAGTCTTAAATTAACAAGAATTAAGGAACAGTACAAGATAGGCTGCAGAAGTACGCTTATGTATTATGAGGCATTGTATGTATTAAATAAACAGCCTGCTTTATTAAGAGTTATTAATTCATTTGAGTTACAGGTGCTTAATTTCGGAAGTAAATATGATGCGATAGATTTAAGACTTGCTGTCCAGATATCTGAACTTGCGATGCTTGAGAAGAATTTCAGACCACTTTTATTCAATATTTTGGTGAAACTCTATGAGAAATTTGAGAATAAAGTAATTTTAACTGCGGTTATAAGCCTGTTAATCAGAGGTAATAAGACAGATGAGAAGTATTTCAAATGGTATGCTAAGGGCGTAACTGCTGACATACAGGTTACAAGATTGTATGAATATTATATATATTCGATGCCGGAGGATTTCGATGGTACAGTTCCTAATACTGTGCTTATGTACTATGTATACAATGGTAACCAGCTTATGGACAGAGAAGCATTTTTCTATGGCCTGATTATAAGAAATAAGGATAAGCAGCCAAATGTATACAAGAATTACAGAAGAAATATGGAGCATTTTGCATTAGATAAATTGCGAAGTGGAGAAATAGACAGATTTATTTCCGTAGTATATGCAGATGTACTTACAGAAGAGATGATTACTGAGGAGAATGAGAAGAATCTTGTAAAAGTTCTTAACACATGGCAGCTTAAATGTGACAATGACAGAATTAAGGAAGTTATTGTCAGACATAAAGAGATTGTGAAAGAGCAGACATTTGTTATTAATAAAGGAATTGCATATATAAATATCTATACGGATGATGCAGTTGTGTTATTAAAGGACATTAATGGAAATATTTATCATAACACAATTAATTACACATTGACGAAATTATATGATGATAAAAGATTAAATGAGATTGCATTAGAGAGAAATCCGGGAAATACTTATCTGATGGCGAAAGAGTGTGAGCAGTCATTAAAATATCATAAGAGTATTCCGTCAGGTGTAAGCCTCTTTAAAGAAGTTATGATAAGTGATGATTTTGAAGAGGACTATAAAGATTATATCATACACGATATTATAGAATATTATTCTAATAATTATGATGGTGAAGAATTAGATGAATATCTGATGAGCATAGATGTAAGCAGACTTAAGAGAAAATCAAGAGTCAGCGTTATAGAACTTATGATTATGCGTGGCTTATATGAATATGTGGAAAAATATCTTATAGAATATGGTTACAGCGATATAGACCCACGTAAGATTCTTAAATATTGTTCAAGGAGACTTAAGGAAGATAAAGAGATAGAGGAAGATAAGCAGTTGCTAGAGTATTGTAATTATGCATTTTCTAAGGGAAAATACAATGAAATTATTCTAGATTATCTATGCAGATATTATTACGGAACTACTAAGGAAATGATGGAGATATGGCGTGTCTCTAAGGAATTTGCATTTGAAAGCAGGGACTTAGAAGAAAGACTTATCGTACAGATGTTATTTTCAAGGACATTTATTTCGAGTGTGGTTACAATCTATGATTCTTATTATAAAAAAGGTGCAATTGAAGTAATAAGATATGCATATTTATTCTTTATGTCGCACGAATATTTCATTAGGGAGAATCCTGTAGATGATATGTTCTTCAAACACTTAGGTGATGAGCTGGTATTTGATAAAAATATTATGGATATATGTAAATGTGCATACCTTAAATACCAGTCTGATAAGAAGACTATTTCTGACACTAATAAGGAAATCTGCAGAGATTGTATGGAATATTTAGACAAGAAGAATATAATATTTGATTTCTACAAACAGTTCACTAAATGGTTTACAGTGTCGGATAGAATATTAGATAAGACAACGATTGTATACAGAGCAGAGCCACAGGATAAGGTTCTTATTAGTTATTATCTTGAAACAGGTAATAATGAGGAGAAAGAGTATATGACCGAAGAGATGAAGTGTTGCTTTACGGGAATGTATACAAAGTCATTTACGTTATTCTATGGAGAAAAGTTAAATTATTATATAACAGAGATTTCAGATGGTGAAAGTCGCGTGACAGAGAGTAAGGACCACCAGCTTGATGATAGAAATGTTGAGGCAAGTTTGTCAAGATATGGAATGTTAAATGACATACTTATGTGTATGGAGATGAAGCAGGAGGGAATGATAAGCGACCTCGCCGGAAAATATTATGTAAACAATGAACTTGTGAAGCATTTGTTCAGGTAGCGCAGATGCATTTTGGCGTTAAAATATGGAGGAACTAAGTTGAGTACAAAGACAGAGAACAACTTAATATCCGTTTCAATAGATTTGTGTAGAGATTACACACAGATTGCATATTGTATGGGAAATATGGCAGAGCCGGATTCAGTAAGTACAATTGCAGGCGAACAGAAATATCTTATTCCAACGGAAATAGGAAAATTGAATAATAGTGATGAATGGTGCATAGGTGATGATGCATTGCTTAGGGAAAAGAATGGTGAGGCTATGTTGGCTGATGATATCCTTAAGACAATTTTATCTGAGAAAAGTATAGTTGTAGGTGATAATACTTATACGGGATATGAGGTATTAAAGCATTTCTTCGAGGGATTGTTTAAAATACTTAAAACCAATTATCACATTGTGCAGCCTGATTATATATCTGTAACAGTTGAATATCCTGACCGTATTCTTGTTAACCTTATCAGAAATGTATTAAATGATATGGGCTATGACAGGGAACACGTAAAAATTATCGGTCATTCAGAAAGCATTATATATTATATGATTTCCCAGAAAAAGGAAATATGGGTAAATGATGTGCTGATATTTGATTTTACAAAGCATCAGTTTCTTGTAAGATTACTCACAACAGTAAGAGCAAGAGTACCACAGCCGGTTATAGTCGAAGAGATGGATATGACGCAGAAGTTCAGAATGAGTGATTTACAGACTGAACAGGGCAGATTAGAGATGGATACGAAATTCTTAGAGCTTCTTAAGAAATTATGTAGTAAACATATTGTGTCAGCAGTATTCTTAACAGGTGTCGGCTTCTATGAGAAATGGATGGAAGATTCGATAAGGTTCTTATGCAGTAAGCGAAGAGTATTCCAGGGATATAATCTGTTTGTTAAGGGTGCAGGCTATGCTAATCTTAGTGAGATTGGAATAGGTAATGCTGACAGTTATCAGTTTGTATGTTCGGGAAGAACGTTAGTCAATATCGAAGTAGAAGTCGAGAAAGAGGATAAGAACATACCTGTCATATTGTCGAAAGCAGGAACAAACTGGTACGAAGCAGGAGCCAGAGCAGAGGGAATATTAGATTATTCTAAAGAATTAAGGCTTAAAATAGTATCCTCACTTAGCAAGAGCGAGAAAGAAGTTGTGATAGATTTATGTGGTTTTCCACCACGCCCTAATAAAACCACACGAATCGAGATTGTGTTAGCCTACAGGAATGACAGACAATGCATAGTGGTGGTTAAAGATTTAGGCTTTGGTGATTTCTTTAAGTCAAGTGAAGAAATGGTGAAAAAGGTAATTGATATAGAAGATTATCTGTAACGATTATCCGTAATTATTATTTGAATAAGATTTATCAGAAAAGATTTCATATAAAGAATATCTATAATTGGATTAAGATTATACTGTAAGAAATGGAGAAATGTATGAGTGGATTGATTTTATGCAGCAGAAAAGCAGATGTTCCATACAGGATAGCAGATGCGGACATAAATATATATTCTATTGAGGAATTTGCATACTATCTGTACAATAACGCATATTTTGTAGATGATGGTTTCTTTAATGAGGGACTTTGCGATTATATTGACAATAATCTTAATCTGCCGAAGGTTGCACAAAAGCTTAAGTATGCAATGGGACAGAGAATGAATTTCGTAGAACTTGTTATGATAATTATAAAATCTTCCCGTTATTACAGTGAAACGGAAATCAAAGCATTTGAAAAGGAATTAAAGTCCATTAGTTCAAAAGGAATGTTAGAGCGAATGAAAACAAGAGCAGATATGCTTTTTGAAAATGGAAAGCTTGGAAGTGCATTAAAGACATATAAAAATATTCTGAATAACAATATGTATAAAAAAGAAAACAATGAATTCTATGCAGGGGTATATTTAGGAATTGGTAAGATAGAGGGCAGAATGTTCTATCTGAAGGAGGCATTAGAGAAATTTAAACATTCATACGAATTAAAACCATCTGATGAAGCCTTAAAGGAGATTATTAATGTTAAATTTGCGATGAAATATTCAGGACTTACAGAAGAAATTGATTTTACTAAGGAGAATGAGATTAATTCTGAACTGGTTCTTAAATGCAGTGAAGAGGTTAAGGATATCTGGGAACAGATTAACAATGGAACTGAATATGAGAATTTATCTCAGACATTTATATATGATGGCAGACATAACCTTGATGATTATTATGAGAATGTTCAGGAAGTTCTTGATGAGTGGAAGAATGATTATAGAAGTAATATAGGTTAATTCTGTAAAGAATGCGAAAATATTGAATAGAAAAAGATAAAGTATAAAGGAAATATATATCCAGATATAGTAGGAGACACTGTAAAGATGAGATTGTTCAGAAAAAATAAAACGGACGAAACGGATTATCTTGACGAATTAGAGATAACAGGTGAAGATAACGAGACAGTTTATATTAAACCTGAGCCTATGCAGGTCGAGACATTAGAACAGAAGAAGCAGACAATAGAGAATTGCTGTGACAGAATAATGGGTGCTAATTCAAGAATTGCAGAGTTAAAGGTTGAGTATCAGACAGTAAATGCTTATCTTACTGACATACAGATAATAGAAGATTTGCCTAAGACACAGGAAGAAAAATTGAAAAATCTTGCGAAAAAAGTCGTGGTATTAGATAAGGACAGACGAGATTTTGGACGTTCTATGGCGAAATTATCTGAAAAGCAGTTTAGTCATATGAAGGAATGTGAAGATGATATAAAAGACATTTTAAAGCAGATGTCAGATGATGAAAACTATTGCCAGACAGTCAAGACAGATATGAAATATTTAGAGGGCGAAAAAGCCGGATTAAAGATGGAGATACAGGAGTATAAGAACAGACTTTATCTTATAAATGGAGCTTCAAAGATTGGAATAATAGCATTCGCGGTGTTATTCTTATTATTTCTCGTAATCAATTATGCATTTAATAAAGATACCAGTCTGTTAATATACTTGCTAATTGGAATCACAGCCATATTTGCAACGGGGATATTCTATATCCATAATCAGACAATAAATGAACTTAAATTAAGTGAGATAAAATATAACAGGGCAATCGGATTACTTAATAAAATCAAGTTAAAATATGTAAATATTGCAGGACGGCTTACATATGCATACGAAAAACATGGTGTAAAAAGTGCCTACCAGTTAAATAAAATATGGGGTGCATATTTAACCCTTAAAAAAGAACATGAAGTCTATAATAAAGCATCGGGCAGACTTGCTGATGCAGAAGATGAATTAGTGCAATTATTAAAAAATATGAATGTCAAAGATCAGAATGTATGGATAAGCCAGGCATATGCAATTATTAATCCGAGTGATATGAATGAGATAAAAAGCCACTTAATGAATAGAAGAAACCGTCTCAAAAAATCATTGGATTATAATACAGAAGTTATTGGCAATGCAAGAGAAGAGATTAAAAATACAATAATGAATGATAAAGAGAATAGCACTGAATTAATGGGAATACTTGATGCATACGAAGAAAAACTCTAATAAACGCTGATTTTTTATAAAACGGTTGCACATACAGATAGTATAAAATCATCTTTATACAGGCCTTTGCATATATAAATATTGAAACATTTGTATGAATTGCTAATTTGGCGGTATTATTTTTCGGCTCTTTTGATTATTTATGTTCATTCAACATCCAGAACATTTAAACCAAGTAGTCCGTCTATGCCACACACTTGATTTATGACGTATCGTGTGTGTGAGTTATATGCCGTCAGAAGCAAAAGGTCGGTGCAGTTAATCACCGTTCAAGCGA
>OMVQ01000082.1 GCA_900314555.1 uncultured Eubacteriales bacterium
ATACATATACATATTTATATTTCATTTTATCTCTTTTTAGCTCTGTAAGAAATCTTTAATCTTCTTGCTTCTTACAGGATTACGAAGTTTTCTAAGGGCTTTCGCTTCAATCTGACGAATTCTTTCTCTTGTTACATTGAACTCCTTACCAACTTCTTCAAGTGTTCTTGGATGTCCGTCCTCTAAACCAAATCTCAGAACAATAACCTGTCTCTCTCTTTCTTTCAGATCCATTAATAACTGGTCTATATGTTCTCTAAGCATAACTGCCTCTACATTTGCTTCAGGTGTTACTGTATTATTATCAGCTACGAAATCCCCTAAGTTAGAATCATCTTCTTCACCAATAGGTGTCTCTAATGAAGCCGGTTCTCTCGCTATCTGCATTATCTCTAATACTTTACTCTCTGTCATATCAAGAGCCTCTGCAAGTTCGGCTGCTGATGGTTCATAGCCAAGTTCAAGAGTAAGCTTTCTCTGCATTTTAGACATTCTGTTAATAGTTTCAACCATATGAACAGGAACACGAATTGTTCTCGCCTGGTCTGCTAATGCACGGGTAACTGACTGGCGAATCCACCAAGTAGCATATGTACTTAGTTTAAATCCCTTGTCATAATTGAATTTCTCTACACCTTTAATAAGCCCAAGATTACCCTCCTGAACTAAATCAAGGAAACTCATTCCTCTTCCTGTATATCTCTTAGCAATACTTACTACAAGTCGTAAATTCGCTTCAATTAATCTATCCTTAGCATGCTGGTCACCCTCTGCCTTTCTCTTGGCAAGGCGTAATTCCTCTTCTGCACTAAGCAATGGAACTGTACCTATCTCTTTAAGATACATTCTTACAGGATCTTCAGTACCAACACCCTCTAATAAATCTATAGCATCTAAATCTATATTCTCTTCTTCTTCCTCTTCGAGTTCTTCGTCTGTAGGCTCGAGTAATAATGTATCAGGCTCTACAAGTTTACCATCTTTAGTAAACTCAGGTTCTACTTCCTCTGCCTGTGATACTTCTATCTTATTATCTTCTAAATATTGATATACCATATCCATCTGGTCACCGGTTAACTTTGCATCCTTACAGAATTTGTTAATCGCACCAAACTCTATTGTATTATTTTTACCTTTAGCTTCTTCTACTAATTTTCTTAATTTACCTAAGAATTCTTCTTCAACCACCAAAATCGGTCCTTTCTCTTCATCTAATTACATTATCTCTTGTACGTTGCAACATTATACACAAAAAAATAGCTGATGTAAACCAGCTATTTTGAATTTTCTGAAATTTGTTAAAAAATATGGTTTTTTGTCAATTTTATTCGAAAAAATCATCTATTTTTTTGAAATTCCAGACATAATCTTTATAGCTTTATTATGGTTAACTACTTTTACTCTCTTTGGCGAGCCACCATATTCTCCATCTAATACCCAAGGCACCTTTTCATCAGCATCAAAAATAATCTTAGACGCCTTGAACGAAATGATACTGTCTGTCTTAATATCCATTCCTAATAATGCGCCAAGAATAAGCTGTAAATCTAATGGACTCTTTGGCTGTTTAATCAACGTAACTTCAAATACTCCATCATCAATAACAACATTCTTACCTGTTATGCCTTTAAAACCACCTACTGAAACCGAGTTAGTAACCATTCCATATAAAAAATCTCCCTCAATATCACCGTTTTCATAACTTACTTTCATATGATATGTTCTTAATGAGGTAAGCTTCGTAACAGCCTCTATAATATATGCCGGATGGCCTAATACATTCTTCATCTCCTGAGGTGTCATATATGAAACATCTGTAAATGCACCAAAAGCAGCAATATATACAAACTTCTTCTTACCAAATCCACCAATATCAACCGAAATCTGCATACCATTAACCGCAACTGCTGCAGCTTCAATCATTGACTTAGGCAATCTGATACCCTGTGCAAAATCATTTGTCGAACCTGCCGGTATATAACCTAAGACAGGTCTCTCCGGTAATTCCATAAGTCCACTTATAACTTCATTAAGTGTACCATCACCACCACTACATACAATCATATCGTATTGATACGCATAATGTATTACTTGTTCCTTTGCATCAAGTCTCTGCTGTGTAGGATAGATTCCAACCTGATATCCATGCTTAACAAAACAGTTGACAATATCTGACAGATTTTCCTTAATCATGCCTTTACCGGAATATGGATTATATATAAATAGTAAATTTTTCATTTTAATCCTCATTTCTGAACACTATATTTACAAAATATAATTGTATATTAAAATACTATCTTCACTTTTTCGTCTCATTGTAACACATTTCCGACAATTTTACCACACTTTCACATAAAAAAAGAAGAAGCCATTACTGACTTCTTCTAAAATATACGTTATTATTTAAGATTAAGCGTTAGCTTTTTTCTTAGATGCAACATATGCAACTGCTGCTAAAAGACCGAACATAACAACTGAAACTGCAACTGTATCACCTGTCTTAGGTGCGTTTGTGTTTGAAGATGTGCCTGTTCCTTTAGCTGTGTTGTTTGCTGTAGAACCACCGTTAGCTGTTCCTGCTGCTGAACCATTGTTATCTGCTGTTCCAGCATTGTTGTTTGTGTTATCTGCAGGGATTGCTGATGTGTAGCTTTCTGGAGCTGTTGCTGAGAATTCAGCTGTCTTTCCATCCCATGTTACATAAAGATCAGTAACTGAACCACCAAATTTGTTAGCGATTGTTTTCTTGTTAAGTAATACGTTACTTGTCTGCTCTTTAGTATCTGTAGCTGTTGTCTTGATACCTGAAGCTTTGATTGACTCTAAGTCAGCTTCTGTTGTTGTATCATTTAATGTTGTATCAGCAACGTAGTTGTTGAAGATCATTATCATACCATCTGTTGTGTAAGAATCAGAGAATGTAGCTGTGATTGTCTTCCAACCTGTAGCTTTATCATCATCCATTTTAGCACCTGGCCAAACGATTTTGTCACCTGTTTCTTCTTTTGTGATTACTGCACATTTATCCTTAGGTGTTACGTTTGTGTCAAATGAAATACCCTGATAAATCCAAGCTCCTACTGTATCCCAGTTAGATCCGTTCTGGAAATGAATTGTTACCTGCTGATCTGCAAATGCCATAACGCTTGCTGACATTGTCATTGCTGCTGTTAATAAAACTGCAACTGCTTTTTTAAGTTTTCTCATTTTTTTCTTCTCCTTTTTTATTTCTTATTTTTGAACGAGTTAAGCCCGTTTCAATTATCGTAATTATATACCAGTTTGTTTCATTTTGCAATACTTTATTGTTAATATTTTTAATATTTTATTAAATTATTTTTCCTTTTTTGTACATATTTCACACATAACTTTCATACTCCGAAGAGGAATATCACTTTGCGTATATCATGCATCAATTTTATATGACTTTTTACTCTATAGGAAATATAACTTTCATATTTTAACGCAGCATGGTATTACCTATAAAATAAAAAGGCCACTGCCTTTTAGCAATGACCTTTTATTATCTTTTAATATCTGTTAATCAGAAATTAGTTCTTTTTCTTTTTAGAAAGAGCTACGATTGCTGCGATTACTGCAACAACTACAACTACGATTACTACGATAACTACTGGAGAAACGCCATCTTTGTCATCATCTTTTGATTCTTTCTTTGTTGTTTCTGCCTTAGCATCATCTTTTGTGTCATCTTTCTTAGAATCGTCTGTTGTTACTGTTTCATCATCTTTCTTATTATCGTCTGTGCTGTTAGCTGGTTCATATGTACCGCCTTCTTTTTCAACACATTCTTTAATAAATGCTTCATATGCTGCATCATCAAGTGCTACATCTGAATATCCATCAGCTTCAATAGCTGCTTTGTTAGTATCTACGAAGTTAGCTGAATCCTCGTCTCTTGAATGATATCTAACTACTGTAGGAAGAGCTTTCTGGTTCTGGATAACTACTACGAAACCATTAGCTGGTTTAACATATACTTTGTATTCGCCTGTTTCAAATGTGCTTCTGAACTGTGACTGGTTGTCTGCCCAAGCTGCATCTGGATTACCAAGACACATCTGGTAGCTCCATGCGAAATCTGTAGCATCTTTAAGAACTTTGTATTCCTTATCACCAGCTACAACACAGTTACCTGTATATGAGTATACACCGTCCATACCGTCAACTGCTGTCATAATCTGATCTTCATTTGTTGGTACCCAACCTACTGTTGTGTCACCTTCATCTTCTACTCCAAATATGTTTGGATTACCCATGAATGAGTATGTTGAATCTTCGTCTGCAAATGCAGTAATTCCCATTGCTGCAATCATTGTTGCTGTTGCAACTACTGTTGCAATTTTCTTAATGATTTTTCTCATAATAAAAAATTCTCCTTTCAAATATCTGTTACATTCTCTTGTAACTTCTGTCTATGACATTATATCTCAAAACAATTATATTTGCAATCTCTTTTAAACATTTTTTATACATTTCGTTTATTTTTTTTTAATAAACTGTGAATTATATACAAATAATGACAAATATCATCTTATTATCCTTAAATAAATGTATTAATATCCAATTCGCTTTATATAGTTATAAACGTTAGAATACAGAATGTCGCTTACGATATGCTCCGCCTGCGGCGGGTTGCTATAGCAACATTTTCTGCTCCGCCGCAGTGCGATCCTCGCAGAGCGTTTTTAACTTAACAGGACAATTTCAACTAAATTTTCTGGTAAGTTAAAAAGGAAGTGCAACTTAATTGCACTTCCTCATAACTTTTAGATTAAATCCGTCTAATTAACAGGTTGTCCTATCTAATTAAGCTTCTTTCTTCTTTGCAACTACTGCAACTGTTGCAACTGCTGCAAATAATACTACCATTAATGCTACTGGAGCAACATCGCCTGTCTTTGTAGCCTGGTTAGCTGCTGTTGTAGGAGCTGCTGTTGTAGGAGCTGCTGTTGTAGGAGCTGCTGTTGTAGGAGCTGCTGTTGTAGGAGCTTCTGTTGGTGTCTCTTCTTCAGCTTTCTTTACATAATCTGTACCAGTTTTGATGTAGTTAGCTAATCCTTCAAGGTTTGCTTTGTATGTTCCATCAAATAAAGAGTATGTTAATGTTGTTTTAGCTGCGATTTTCTCAAGGTCAGCCTGTCTGTCTGCTGAAAGCTGAGCTTTGAAATCATCTGCTGTCATAGCTGCAAGTTCATCGATTGTGTAGAATTTCTCATCACGATCGTTTGTTAACCAGCCAACTGTGTAATCTACTGCATTACCATCTGCATCTTCGATATAAACTGTAGCTGTTCTTGTATCATAGTAAAGTGTTACTTCTGTGTCTGCTTCAAGATTATCAACTGCAAGAGTTGTTAAGCATGTTAATTCATCGTTAGCTTTGTAGTTAGGCTCGCCTAATAACATTCTTGACCATCCACCCTGCACATAGTCATCGCCATCACAGTAGTTACCAACGATTGAGAATCTTCTCATATTTTCGTTAGTATCTTTTCCTTTTTCATCTATTACTGGTGCTGGAACAGTAAACTTGAATGAAACTACGCCGTCTTTGTCTGTTTTAGCAAGAACTGCGTCTGGGTTCTTTGTGTTCCATCCCGTAGCATTACCTGCTAATAAGTAGATGTATTCACCATCATCAAGGTCTGAAATAACCTGTGATGTAGAACCATCATCATTCTTTACTTCTTCAGTTGTGAAACCGAAAGCTGTTGTAAATGTACCAAATACCATTGTTGCTGCTAACATTGTAGCTGCGATTTTCTTAATAGATTTTCTCATTTTTAAATCCATCCCTTTCTATATTTTGTTTGTGTTCTCTTGACACTACTGTCAATATCGTCATTATAATATATTTCTTTCTGTCTTGCAAGCAAATTTGTAATTTTTTTTAAAAAATAGTTAATAATTTATTTAAAATTTATGCACATTTACTTCATTATGCACAAATTTTATTATATTCATATCTTTCTTTATAAAATATTTACTTGTTTATGCATATTTCATATGTTAAAATACCCACTATGATTAGACATATTTAACAAAATTAGAATCTAAAATACAGAGTATAAAAAACAAAAATATGAAAGGACTAAATTTTAATGAGTGCAAATGACAATACTAATAAACCAGATATCAAATCAGATGCAAATATGCCTCTTGATGACGAGGTTAAGAAAACCAGATTAGACAAAGATTCTGAAATCTATAATAAGAACCGTTCAGAAACTCTTAATAAGGAAGAATTCAATAAATTATCCCGTCGTGAGAAATTTCTATATTATAAGGAATATTATATTCCATATATTCTTATTGTACTTGCAATCGTAGTTGCAATGACATATGTAGTGGTTTCCATAAGAAAAACCGACAAACAGAAAGATGCTTTCTATTGCGGTATGATGACCGGTGTACAATTTGATGAAGAAACGATGGATGAAATGCCTGCGAAATTCACTGAATACCTTAAGAACGAAACAGATTATAAAGGATATATAAATGCTGACAGAACTTACTTCGAAGTATTCTATTCTACTTTCACTGATGATGTCCGTTTAGATGGTTTCTTTGATAAGAAGATGTTTGATATATTTATTACCCGTGAAAATACCTTTAAGAATTACATAGGTAATGGTACAATTAAGGACTTATCAAAGGTTCTTCCTGAAGATTTACTTAAGAAAGTAGAAGATAAACTCGTATATGCAACCAAAGGCGATTCTTCCGAATCAGTTCCTTATGGTATATTACTTGATGATATAGATTATAAGTTTTATGATGGTGCAGGGGATCCTGTTGATCCCCCAATTCTCTCTATTCCTGTTAATACAACAAGATTAGAAGTTGCCATTCATTTTATAGAATTTTTGTTCCAATAAAAATAAATAGCATTACTACACCATAATATCTATAGAGGGCGGCATTTTAATAGCATTTAGCTGTATTTAATGGCATTTAGCTGTATTTAGTGGCATTATATACTTTTATAAGTTTTTCACCCACTTTATCTAATGACCTATCTTCTGCTACTTTATGTCCCTGCTCTACCAGGCTTTTAAATCTGCCCTCTAATATCATTTTAGTTTTTATCTCAAAATCATTAGTAGTATATGCCTTGTATACATCTTTATTTTCCTCTAACCACTCATCATATACCGGTATATTTCTTAATAATACCGGTATCTTCATGGCTAATGCCTCTAAGACCACTATCCCTTCTGTCTCCTCTTTCGATGGAAATAAGAACAAATCACAATCTGCATATGCCTCTCTTAAGCTGTCTCTGTCAGCATATCCTGCAAAAAACAGATTAGGAAGGCTCATTCTTACAGCATCTCTCACTTTCTTAGGAACTGTATTAAGATTTGTCTCGCCAAACCATACGAACTTATATTCAGGCATACGTTTCGCTAACTCGACAAATTCTATGACTCCTTTTCTTCCTATTGTTAATCCTACGGACATAATTATTTTATCGTTCTCTGAATAGCCATATCTTTTTCTAAATTTTCCTTTTTCTACTTTATCTCTATCGTAATATTCAGTATTTATTCCGTTTGATATCACTTCTATCCTGTTCTTTATTCCATATGATAACAGAAGTCTTTTCGAATATGGTGTCGGTGTAACGATAATATCAGCCGTACTATAACAGATTTTAATCCATTTTCCAAATAATCCATCAAACAAATTTGAGCCTATATATGAATTTTTAAAATCTTCCTTTGTAGAATGTGCGTGATATACAACTTTGATGTTTTTCTTCTTAGCTCTTTTAGCAATAATATAAGATTTTGGAAAAACCGTATTAATATGTATAACATCTGCATCATTCAGATTATTAACTATCTTAATATTATTTGATTTTAATGCGTATGTCTGATGGTATATTGCCCTGCCAACGCCACTTTTTTCTATTAATTTCTGTAATCCTGAATATAAATATACTTTCATTTTAATCCTCATTTCTGAGCGACTTGTTGC
The DNA here is from genome assembly GCA_900314555.1 of uncultured Eubacteriales bacterium. Taxonomy (GTDB): domain Bacteria; phylum Bacillota; class Clostridia; order Lachnospirales; family Lachnospiraceae; genus Bovifimicola. The sequence goes on from OMVQ01000082.1 coordinate 8,005, forward strand.
GATGAGGCGATGAGAAATTCGCGCAAGCGGTTTCTCATCTGCCATAAAAGCTATTTGCTTTCGCTCCTAAGCAAATAGCTGTGCGAAAAATCAGATATCAATCTGTATTTTTCACACTATCTCTCTTTCTATGCAAATGCTCCGAATATCACCTGCATTATTTTATCAAGTCCCATACTATATAAGAAAATTGCTGCCGGTTTGCCAAGCAGAATTATCAACGTGAATCTTTTAATCGGCATCTTGCTTACACCTGCTAAATAACATAAGAAATCATCAGGTGCACATGGAAGAAATATTAATAAAGCAAATAATTTCTCGAATTGATTCTCTTTTAACAGATATTTACTATATTTATTATAGAATTTACCACCTGTCATCTTCTCAACGAAATTTCTTCCATATTTTCTTGCAATAATAAATGCCATTATCGAGCCTATACATATTCCTACATAATTAAGTATGAAGCCATTTAATGGTCCCCAGAATATGACTCCATACACACAGCCTACCGCACCCGGAAGAATTGGTATGACAACCTGTATCGCCTGTAACAGCACAAAAAATATTGGTGCAAATATGCCGCATTTATTTAAGAAATTCTGCATTGCAATCTGGTCGGTAAATATGCCTTTTCTGTATCCAATCACAGTAAATACAACAACTGCAACCGTACATATTATAAATATTATTTTCTTCCAATATTTATTTAAACCTTTTAAAATAAGTTCTTTACTCATAACCAAATCTTCCTTTCGTCCAGCACTATGCCATTTACACTATAAAGACTTAAATATATCTGTTCGATTCTTCTTCCAAATTCTACAGAAGAATATTTAATCGCGCTCTTCTTTGCATCAGACCTCATCGCCATATATTGTCTGTCCTTAAACATTTTTTCATAATACACCTTAAATTCTTCTTCATTATTGTAGGCATATCCGTTGATTCCATTATCTAATAATTGTTCAAGACATTTGTCATATCTCACCAGCAAAGGCTTCCCACAGGCTAAAGCTTCTACATATGTAAGGCCCTGTGTCTCACTCGTAGAAGCACTTATAAATACATCTCCTAAAGCATAATAATTCTGTATATCACTCCATCCGACTTCTCCTGTAAATACAACATATTCCTCGATATTTTCTTCTTTAACCAGCATTTTCAAGGAATTTAACTCAGGTCCGTCACCTACGATAACTAACCTTGCATTTTTATCTGTCCAAGTGACTTTCTTCATATATAATATAATTTCACTCAAATTTTTCTCTTTAGAAATTCTTCCTATATTAATCAGAATATGATTATACTCTGTTAAACCATATTTCTTCCTTAGAAATGCTACCTTTTCATAATCTGTCTGTCTAAATTTATCTATATCAATTCCTGTTGGCTGAACTAATATGTCCTTATTAACACCATATGACTCTAAAAGGTCCTTTACTTTGTCAGTCGGTACAATCACTTCATCTGCTCCGTTGCACCATACTTTACTAAGAAAACGTATCATTCCCTTTAATTTATAACTAAATGGGACCTTAATATAATGTGTATAATCTTCATAAATTGTATGATATGTATGAATATACGGAATATTAAGCATTTTAGCTGCTTTTCTTCCAATGTGGCCTATAACAAATTCCGTCTGCGTATGTATTATATCTAAATTAAGGCTTTTAATAAGCTTATACCATTTTCCCGTAAATGAAATTCCTATACGTCTCTCTTTAAGAAATATAAAAGGTATACTTTTCATTCTATATACATTATGCTCTTCATTATCCGCATTACTGTTGCTCACGGTAAATACATACACATTATGTCCTCTGTCTTCAAGTTCCTTCTTTAACTGATATGTAGAATTTGCAACTCCGTTTATCTCCGGATAATAAGTATCCGTAAAAAGTCCAATATTCATAAAAAGCTCCATTTCCTGAACCGGCTGTTATACATTAGTTCTAATCCAGGCTTCTTATTATTGTTAATACGTCTTGTTAGTATGCTCTGTTAATATGCCCTGTTAGTACGCACTGTTAGTACGCCTTGTTAGTACGCACTGTTAATATGCCGGCTCATTTTTATCTGCCTATGTTTTTCATTTTCTTTTTACTAAATATAAATTGCGGTGTTAAACATAAGCATTATAACTTCTAAACTTTTTATAAACGAATATTATAAAATGTGTATTCTATGTAAAAAGAGAAACCACGATAAATCGCAGTTTCTCTTTGTGAAAATTAATTAACCGGACTTCGCATATACAAAATAGAATTATATTATCTGTGACAAATAAATTTGTATATATAAATATTGGAACTTTTGTAGAAATTGCTAATTTGTAGATATCATTTTTCGACTCTTTCGATTATTTATGTTCATTCAACATCCAGAACAATTAAACCAAGTAGTCCGTCTATGACACACACTTGATTTATGACGTATCGTGTGTGTGAGTTATATGCCGTCAGAAGCAAAAGGTCGGTGCAGTTAATCACCGTTCAAGCGA
>OMVQ01000039.1 GCA_900314555.1 uncultured Eubacteriales bacterium
GTCTTGATGAGATTGATCCAAGTGAAAAAGTTGTAGTAGATACACTACCCATCAAAAAGTCGAGTTAATTACTGACGGATATACTAGGTTGTACCGACCTCAAAAAGTTAGACTAAGAAAATCTAACGATTTGGAGGTCGGTATTTTTATTTTATAAAATATAAAAATTATTTTATGATGTGAAACTTTTACGCATCAATTATAATCTAATATATAGATATCTAAATGTAATGTTACAAAACAGAGAAACTATTTAATTTAAGAAAGTATACAGTTATAATTAAAAAGATTCTGATATAAATGCAGGATGGAGGTACGGATATATACAAATGGAAGAGATAATAGATAGAGCTAAAAAGGGAGATAAAGATGCTTTTGTGGAAATAATTAATATGAACAGATTATCAATGTACCGGGTTGCCAAATCATATCTGAAATGTGATGAGGACGTGGCAGACGTAATTTCAGGAGCAATCATTACAGCATATGAGAAGATTAACCAATTAAAAGAATCAAAGTATTTTAATACGTGGTTAATAAGAATTCTTATTAACAAATGTAATTACTATATCAAGAAAAATAAAAAATATATTTATACGGAAGGCGCAGAGTTGGAAAATGCAGTTAATGATGCACATATATTTTTAGAAAATGATGACAGGTACGAACATGTTGAGGAATTATCGACTATTATGGGATATAATGATAAAGCACTGCATAAAGAGGTATACAGGACAAAATTAAAACCGGATAATTATGTTGATTTAAACATTTATGGTCAGGAGATAAAGATTAATTTATCGAAACAGAAATTATATGATGAAGGTGAAACGAATAGTGTATATCGTTCGGAAGATGGAACATTAGAAGTATATCCATTGGGAAATAGTGGACACGCACTTTATTTTAAAAGGAATAATAGTGAATTTGATGATTTTAGCACCCAGTCATTTATAAAATTAATTTCAGGAAACAAGGATATAGGAGAAAGAGATTATATAAATATTGATGACATTATTATCTTATGTAAGGATAATTTGACATTTGATAAAGTAAGAACTAAGTCAATATATACAATGGATTTTGAAGAAAATGGTGAATTTACAGGCGGAACATTTGAATTACCTATACCGGAAATCAATAATGAAATTATTGTGGATAAAGAGGTTGTTTTAGGTGTTAAGAATGGTAAAAAGCATATGGCATATATCTATAAAGTAGAAAATAGTGGCAGTAGATATAGGATATATGCTAATATTGAACTTATAGATAAATATGATTGTATGGCGGGTATAATGGTGTGTCCGGAAACAGATTTGGCAGAGGATATTATGGGGCAATATGGTTGCTTTAATGAGACGATAGATGGTAAAAAATACATAGTTATAGAAATTAGTGCAAAGTATAAAGAGTTTACAGAATATACAAAAAATGTTGGAAAAATAAAGTTTCATTGTGATTCATATTCTATAGATATGGATGAAATGATTGAGTTAAAATAAGCTACATAAACCAATTCAACTCTTTTGATTATTTGAGTTCATTCAATGCCATATACTTAAAACGAGATGACCATTTATGACACACACTAGATTAAGAAATTATGAAAGTGTGTGTTATAGATGGTCATCTCGTCTTAAATGTATGTATGTCGAGTGTATACAAAGTTTGAGTTTCATTATCTGTATAGCATTATCTATAGTTTATCATTTATTTAATCACTATGCGAATTATCATATAATTTCTGGATATCCTCAGGCAGTTTATCCGGAAGCATTGCGTGTATTCCGTCCTCATTGCCATCTTCAATGGCTTTGTCATAATACCAGCATTTGAATTTAAGCATATCTAAAGTCTTTTGCAGCTTGCTAATTTCTTCTTCAACAGCAAGTTTTCTACTTTCAAATAACTGTCTTCTTTTGACATAAGTAGAACTTCCTTCATTACACCATTGTATAAACTGTTTAATGTCTTTGATTTCCAAACCTGATTTCTTAAGACATTCTATAAGATTTAAGGTTTCAATTTCGTGGTCGCTGAATTTACGAATACCCGATGAACGGGCTATATTTGGAAATAACCCCTCATTATCATAATATCTGAGAGTAGATATGGGTAAATTAAACATTTTTGAAACCTGTCCGATTGTATACATAATAATCCTCAATTCTAATAATCAGTTTGATAATCTATTTGTTCATTAAGTCAACAAGTGACTGCATTTTAGAAGAAATAATATCAAGAATTTCCGTATTCTTGTCTTCAGATGACATTGTTTCAGTCGCATGTGCAGAAACCTCTTCGGAAATAGCAGAGATCGTCTGGATTGAATCAATAATTTCTAAGTTAGAAACCTTTAATTCTTTAATATTATTTTCAAGTGTGCCAATATTATTCTTAATTTCAACGGTGTTAGACTGAATAGATTTAAAACTTTCAGTAGCATTAATAGATGATTGTTTTTCTTCCTGAATACCATCAATCATCTGATAGATAACTTCAACGACCTGTGTAATGGCATCTGAAATATCTTTAACCAGTCCGGTTATATGTAATGTTGCTTCATCAGTCTGGGTTGCCATTTTGGCTATTTCTGAAGCGACAACAGCAAATCCTTTTCCGGCCTCTCCAGCCTGAGCTGCTTCAATGCTTGCATTGAGTGATAAAAGGCTTGTCTGTGATGTTATATCACTGATTATTCCAATAATAGAATGCATTTCATCCACGTATTTATTAAGAGTTTCAAGACGTTTGGCTACATCTGAACTGTTTTCAACAGAAATATTAATCTTATCTACGAGACTGTTAAGGTTAGTATTTCCGTCATTTAAAGCCTGTAAAGTATGAAGCATATTTGAAGATATCTGTGAAGTTACTTCAGTAACCATATCAACTTTATTCTGGATAGCCTCCGTCTGCTGCATCTGTGTCTGTACTGCATCAGCGGTATCAGTTGCACCGGCAGATACTTCATTCATTGCAAGCTGAGTCTGTTTAGTTGATTCATTAAGTTTCTCAATCTGTACATTTATTTCTTCAACATTTGACTTGGTATTTTCTGATAAATCAGATATATCGTCAAGAAGTTTCTGTGTCTTAGCCTGTGCCTCGGTTATATTCTTAAGCTTCTGCTTAGAATTAAGATTCAAAGTCTGAGATGTAAGTATTGAATAGAATGAAATTAAGAGAACTACTGTAATCTGGACAACAGATGAATACACACCTGCATAACCGAATTTACCATTAGTTGCACCTACAGCAACTATAATAATATTTTCAATAATTACACCACCATTAATAAGTGTAGAATATTTGATGTCATTATACACAGAGATTATTAAAATCAAAGGAATAACATATGCAAATGTCAGGTTATTAGTTGATGTAAATATTGTAAATGTGTAAAAGATTGCGAATCCGATAGCAAGAAAATGTTTAACCATCGTAGTATCTTTATTTTTCTTCATGGATATAAATTCACCGATTACAGGTGCAAATCCAAGCACATAGGCAATTATGCAATAGATAATTGACTGGTCACCCTTAAAGGTCTTAAGTGTGGTAAATAAAATCATTAACACAACAGTAAGAGTATGTGTAAATGTTGCAAGAGTATTATTTCTTGCCAGTTCTGAAAGTTCCTTTACTTTCTTTTTCTCGTTGTTATTCATTGGTAGGACTCCTTTCCTCTGTAAATAATCCGTATTACGTCTAAATTATTGAATAATATTGTGTAATTTTTATAAAAAAATAATTCGATAATAAAATAATTTAGACAAAATTCATAACTATTTATATTCTATTACAAATCCAGGTATTAATCAATCATTTTCAAGGTGGAAATAAATATTTTGTAGTCTTTTAGTACATAAGATATATAATGCTGACAATACAAACTAATTCATATTTTTTATGTATCTGTGTATGTGGCATCTATAAAATATGCAAAACACATTAATTTCTTGATTTATAATACTCATTAACAAGATTTCTGTAGCCGAGTTTTTTAAGGGTGTCATATTTAATACGGTAATTGCCTTTATAATGCCGTCCGGTTATCGTATAGCGGATATATTCCTGCATATAATCATCAATGATTTTAAGTCCTTTTGTTGTCGTGATATTAGGGAAAAACCAGCGGCTCCAGGTAAAATCAGAGAAATCATTGCTAAATTTTTCGGCTGTCTCAAGAGATGAATCAGCAAAATTTTTTGAAGAAATATCCGAAATAATATCCGAAGAAATACCAGTTAAGGAGGCAGACGAACATTTATCCGAAGTGAAATTATCTGACATAATATTAGAGATATTTCTTCCATACAATTTGTTATTTATTGTATTAATAAAACCGATAGCAGCCTTTTCACTTGGCAGTCCTTTCTTATGCTGCCAGCGCCTTAGTGCCTCTGATTTCCTTTTAATCTTCTGTTTCATTTTACGAATGGAATTCTCTGATAAATCTATTTCGCCATTACAGTAAGAGAAACCAAGAAATTCCCAGACTTCACCAGGCTTTGTAATGTATTCCTTTTCGTGATTTATTTCTAATTTCAAATCATTTATCTTAGAATATAGTATGTTTTTGAGAGACATAAGTTCCTCATATGTATCGGCAAAGAGAATTATATCATCAGAATATCTGTAGTATTCGATGTTATTTTCGTAAAAATAAGCATCTATATCTGACATATAAATATTAGCGAAAAATGGAGATATCGGAATTCCTGCCATTCCACCATGAGCTTCAGTAATAATTTTGCCATTATAATAAACGTGGTTTTCCACTAAAATATTTTCAAATAATTTGTATAGAACTAAATCAGTAGATTTTATTACCTCAAGCTTTGATAATAAAATATCAATGTTCATAGAATTAAAGTAATTTTTAATATCAACTTTGAGACAAAACTGAGATTTGATGTGTTTATTATGCTTTATTTTGCGGATAGCATTTGAAACACCATAATTATGCCTGAATGAGTAGCAGTTATCTGAGAATAAATAATCAAAATAATGGAGTTTATAAGCAATAAATTTAAGAGTGATATTTATATCAGAACTATAGGAGTAGACAATTCTCTTTTTAGATGTTCCGGCCTTATTAATGATTAACTTCGTAGCAGGTTCATCAGGAAAAGTTCCATTTAAAAGTTTCATTTTCATAGCTTCATATGTGGAATTATCTATGTAATTCTTAATAGAATCAATCTCACTTTTATCAAAATAAGAAGTCATCATTTTAGATTCAAGAAAATTATTAAATTCTGTATGGTTAAATGAATCTGTAATACTGACATAATTATTCATTGTTATAGCCTCCAGGGTAATATATGATGAAAAAAGAGTATAAAAAAAGAAAGAGAAAAAACTTTGAAGATATAAAGCTGTGCTTATATCACCAGACTGAACATATACGGATTACCCACAAAATCATCTAGGGTATATGCTTCGCCCGCCATGGGTGTAATATGAATTACATTTCTCTTTCTTTTACACATATTATAAAACTGATTTTGGAAATGTCAAATAATTACTTTATGTTATCTGCAATTCTTTGTTTGATATATTCCTCTGTACTAGGAAGATAAGTCATTATATTAATACAATGAACTCCAGCATTCTCACTTGCGTTATGTGCAGCTACGACATCTGAACGTCTATAAGCATTCTTATCTGATAATACCATAATTGTTAAACGTACAGTATCAAATCTGCTTAAAGTATATGTATATTTTGCTGCAAATTTTTCACCATTAAATATATCAGAAGAAACATTCTTCTTAAGTTCATAATCGGGATAACATTCACGAACAACCTTTTCGATTCGTTCATTTACACTTAGATTTTTACCATGTTTAGCTGAACTTGAAGCAGCAACATTGTCATTTGCATAATTCTTTACATTATCAATTACTTCATTGGCCAGTTTATTTGCTGTTTTAGAAAATAAATCTTTAAATAGTCCCATTTCCACACACTCCTGTAAATATAAAATATCGTAATGCTGGATATACAACTTTAAACATATGTCCATCGCATTATACAACTTAATTACCATAATTCTAGCATATCATAGAAATATTTACAATTGCTAATTCAGTATTCGCACATATACCCTTGAGTTAAATTCTCTGTGTATAGTAAATTTGAATATATAAATAGTGAAACTTTTGTAAGAATTGCTAATTTGTCGATATCATTTTTCGACTCTTTTGATTATTTATGTTCATTCAACATCCAGAACAATTAAATGGGGGAGTAAGTCTATGGTACACACTTGAATTATGACGTATCGTGTGTGCAAGTTATATGCCGTCAGATGCAAAAGGTCGGTGCAGTTAATCACCGTTTAAGCGAAGCGCGTTTGATTACTGCACCGTAATAGACTTTGCAGAGGACGGCATTTACTTGCACCCGATTAAGGAGTACTGAAAGTGTGTGCCATAGACTTACACCCTCCACTTAATTGTCTGTCTGGTGAATGTACATAAAATTTGAGCCGAAAAATGATACCTGACAAATTTACGCAATTCTTTCAAGTGGTTTCGCTATTTATATATTTCAAATTTTTCTACACAGATGAATATACTATATCTTTATATGTGCGAATACTGAATAATAATTGTAAATATTTTAAGTAAGATAGTGTACAAGTATGGAATAAGTTGTATAATTAGAGTTATGAAATGGAGGAATGTTTATGTGGTTTGTATTTGCAATTTTATCATCTGTATTTGCAGCATTGACATCGATTCTTGCCAAAATCGGTATCGATGGAGTTAATTCAAATCTTGCGACCGCAATAAGAACGTTGGTTGTACTTGTAATGGCTTGGGGAATGGTATTTATAACAAATACCCAGGCAGGAATTATGGAAATAAGTAAAAAGAGCTGGTTATTCCTGATATTATCGGGACTGGCAACAGGAGCATCATGGTTATGCTATTATAGGGCGCTTCAGATGGGTAATGCATCAAAGGTTGTTCCTATTGATAAGCTTAGTGTTGTTATAACACTTATTATGGCATTTGTATTTCTGCATGAGAAAGTAACGCCTAAATCAATAGTTGGTTGTGTACTTATTGGTATAGGAACTTTATTAATGGTATTATAGAATTTTGACAGATAATTGCATATTGAAGAGGCAATTATCTGTCATGAATTTTACGTATCAAGTGATATGTCGTTCCAGTCATATTCATCGCTTATAACCCATTCGAGAGCTTTTCTACGCTCAATAACAACATCAGGATTAATGCTTCCGATTTCTGTTTCAGGCTTTATGCTTTTCTCAACACACGCCCAATGATAGCGGAAATACAGGTCTGTCATATCAAGTATCTCATCTATGCTTCTTAATTTGCACGATTTCTTAAATTCATTATAGTCTTCATTTTCTACAAATAATGCAATCGCTTTCTCACAATCACATATCTCATCTGACATTTTAATATCATCAATAAGTCCAAGTACCCACACAAGAGCCCAGTATGATTCATATTCCCAGGCTATGTTAATGGCATCCTGCTTAGTGTAATCACCTGTAAAAAGCTGTTTTTCATTCTCATATAGTTTATCAGAAACTTCATATTTTTTGAGAAGTTCTTTAAAGAACTCTGTTGATTCCTCAACGTCATTATCCTCATTTATATCACAGGCTAACTGACATGATAAAAAACATGCAATTGCTCTTTTGCATATAGTGTCGATATCTTTTATTTTTTCTACTTTCTCAATTACCGGAAGCTGCTCGTAACACATTATTCCAAGACTTTTTATAAATGCGTTATTATTGGTTCTTCTTTCTTCTGGTGATATCGTTTTATTATTCTTAGTTAAAGTCATAATAATCCTCATTTCTTTCAAATGTTTGAACTTTTACCTCTGGTATTACATAATATTTATCTTCGTTTCCATGTACTTATACTTAACATACCGAGAAGTGGTAAAATCTCAAGTCGGCCTGCAAGCATATCGAAAATCAGAACTAATTTTGAGAATATGCTAAAACCACCAAAGTTACAGGTTGGACCGACAGCATCAAGTCCGGGACCTATGTTGTTAAAGCAGGCTACAACTGCTGAAAAGTTCGTTGTAATCGAAAAATTATCAATCGATATAAGCATAAAACTGAAAATCAGAATTAATGAATAAGCGATAAGATAAAGGTCAGTTCCCTCAAGAATCTTTTCACTTACTTTCTGTCCATTCATTCGGACTACCTGAACTTTATTAGGATATAAAGTACGGTGTATATGTCGTCTCAAATTCTTAAGAAGTAATAACAGTCGTTGAAATTTAAGTCCTCCTGCGGTACTTCCCGCACTTGCTCCCACAAACATAAGACATAACATTAGCTGTTTAGAGAAAATCGGCCATTTATCAAAGTCTGCTGTTGCAAAACCGGTTGTTGTCATAACCGTTGAGACCTGAAATGCTGCGTGGCGGAGTCCTGTAGTTACACTTGAATAAAGATGATAGATATTAAGCGTAATTAATGCCGTAGATACCACGAATACACCAAGGTATGCACGTAATTCCTCATCTCTCCAGACACTTAATAAATGTTTTGTAAGAATAAGATAATAGCAGCTAAAGTTAATACCGAATAACAACATAAATACTGTAGTAACATTTTGCAAATATGGACTATAACTTGCCATACTGTAATTCTTAATTCCGAACCCACCTGTTCCTGCTGTTCCAAATGCTGTACAAACAGAATCAAATAATGGCATACCTCCTGCAAAAAGGAAGATGAAATTCAATATTGTCATAGCCATATATATACCGTAGAGAACAAGGGCAGTTTTCTTCATACGTGGAACGAGTTTACCGACATTTGGTCCGGGACTTTCAGCTCTTAACAAATGCATTGTCGAACCGGTATTATGGTCACTTTTAGGAACAAATACCATAAGCAGTACCAATACCCCCATACCACCGAGCCAATGGCTGAAACTTCTCCAATACAGAAGTCCTCTTGATAATGATTCCACATCGGATAGAATACTGGCACCTGTTGTCGTAAAACCTGATACAATCTCAAACAGTGCATCTATAAAAGATGGTATCTGTCTTGAGATAAAGAATGGCAGACAACCAACAAGACTTATGAGAATCCAGCAGGTAGATGCACATACGAGTCCCTCTCTTGGATGAAAACCACTAGAAGGATTTCTACTGAATAAATACAAAATTCCTGCTAATATTATTGCAATTGTTATTGTCGCGAGAAAAGAAAGTGCAACCTTTGTTTCCTTATCATAGATACAGATAAGCATTGCAGGAATCATAAATACAGCTTCAAATATCAGAATACCTGAAAGAAATCGATTTATTTTCTTGTAATTCATATGCGTTCTCCTTTACTCAAAAATATCATTAAGTTGAAGAAGTACGCGGTCAGCTTTAGTAACTATAATTACCGTATCACCAACTTCAAATGATGAATCACCACTAGGAATTTCTGTTTTACCATTATGAGTAATACAAACAATAAGTGTACCCTTTTTCAAATGAAGACTTCTAAGTGGAATACCACAGTTACGTGTGTTAGAATCTGCTACGAATTCTACTGCTTCAGCAAGACCATTAGCTATAGAATGAACAGATACTGCCGCACCTGACTGATTATGTATTGCACGAACATATCTGACAATTGTATTACAACATAAATCTTTAGGACAAATGACACTTCCGATTGGAAGATGGTCTAAAATTTCAGTATTTTCGGAATGTCCGATTTTAGTAATAACCTGTGGAACACCGATATCATTTGCAAATAATGAAATGATAATATTAATTTCATCAAGTCCGGTCATTGATACAAGTGCATCACAATCCGAAATGCCTTCACTCTCTAAGATTGAGTGATTGCTTGCATCGCCACATATTATATCGGCTGCTGGAAGCAGGTCGGCTAATTCTTCACAACGTTCGCGGTCTTTCTCAATAATCTGTACATGAATTCCGCTTCGGATTAATTTGCTTGCAAGATAATAGCCTGCACGACCACCACCTGCAATCATTACGTGATTAACTTTATGTGTAATTATATCAAGATTTTTTAATAAAACTGCAAGTTCATTAGTAGGAGCAGTAACAAATACTCGGTCATCCTCCTGAAATATAAAATTACCATCCGGCATAATTGCCTGACCTTTTCTAAGAACAGCACATACTAAAACCTTACATTTAATAATGGAATCAAGATTTGATAATGCCACGCCATTTAAACGGCTTTCACCATTAATTCTTAATTCAACAATTTCCACTCTGTCTTTTGAAAATGAATCTCTTTTCAAAAAACCCGGAAGTTTAAGAAGACGTTCTATCTGATGTGCAGCCTGTTTCTCGGGATTAACTACAAGAGAAAGTGCAAATGTATCACTCATCTTGAAAATCTGTTCAGAATATTCAGGATTACGAATACGTGCAATCGTATGAATATGCGGATTAAGAGTATGAGCAGTTAAGCAGCATAACAGGTTAATTTCATCGGCACTTGTAGCGGCGATAAGCAGCTTGGCATCGGAAATGCCAGCTTCTTCAAGTACATTCATAGTTGCACAGTTACCGGTTACAGTCATAACATCATACTGGTCAAGTGTACTGTCTAAGACCTCCTGTTTAGAATCAATAAGTGTTAAATCATAGCCTTCAGAGGAGAGCTGTCGTGCTATAGCGGCACCGACTTTTCCGTCTCCAGCAATTATTACTTTCATTATTTCCTCCATACCTACATATTTGTAGAATTAAATATATTATTAATAAGTGTTATCGCAAAATTAGGATATTACCCCACGATAACTCCTATTATATAATTAAGTCAGAAAAAGGCAAGGGGTAAATGAAGAATTAATACATCATTTATGAGATAAGCTTATTTATTAAGGCTTCACACGTATAAATTGTATTTTATGATTGCAGATTTAAAAGAATTTGACATATATAAATATTGAAATTTATGTCTCAATTGCTAATTTATCGGTATCAATTTCACTCTCTTTTGATTATTTGTATTCATTCAGCGTTCAGAACATTTAAGCCAAAGTTGTTCGTCTATAGCAAACACTCAATTTATAACTCACACACGATTAAGAATTATGAGAGAGTTTGCTATAGTCGGACAATTTGGCTCAATTGTCTGTCCGTTGAATGTACACAAAATTTGAGAGTGAAATAGATACCTGATAAATTCACGCAATTTCTACAATAAATTTTAATATTTATATATACAAATTTTTTGAATATAGATTAAAAAATACAATTTATATGTGAGAAGCCTAAGCAATAAGCTTATCTATAAAAGAGGGTTTATGGACAAGCAAAATTCCTTATGTTATGATAAATAATCATAGCAGATATATTGATATTTAGCAAAATATTCAGCAAGGTATTCGGTAAGATATTCAGCAAAGTATTTAGAAAGAAATTCAGCAAGATAGTAAGAAAATTTATATAAAGAAAATAGAAAGTGATGACGTAAAAATGAATAAAACTACAAGAAAGGTTGCGTATTACCATCTTCCGGGTTTATTTGAATTCTATGAATTGTATCGTGTATTTTTACCAATATACAGGGAACACAGAGAATTTTTTTATGATTGGTGTGATATAGGTTCTATATATGGCGCGCCAGAGGATTGTATATGGGGTGGCGGACGGACTTCGTTTGGGAATCAGAGTCCGGAGAAGGTATTAGAATTAGTTCAGGAATATGATATTTCAGCAAGGCTTACGTTCAGTAATTCATTGCTTAGAGCAGAACATCTTTCTGATAGAAAATGCAATGAACTATGTACTTTATTTGGAAGAAATGAAGATAAGAAAAATGGTGTGATTATCCATTCTGACCTGTTGTTAGATTATCTGAAAAAGAATTATCAGAGTTTCTATTTTGTGTCTTCTACCACTAAGGTTATAACCGATTTTGAGAAATTTCAAAATGAAGTAAATAGAGATGATTTTCAATATGTTGTACCTGATTTCCGATTGAATAAGGAGTTTGATAAGTTAAATAATCTGTCTGAAAAGCAAAAGGATAAAGTGGAATTCCTATGCAATGAATGTTGCTCGCCTGATTGCAAAGTAAGAAAGCTATGTTATGAAAATGTAAGTCGTAAGAATCTCGGAGAAAATTGTCCTGAACATCACTGTACTTCATTAGACGATGGTGTTGGATACTCATTTTCAAGGGCAATGACTAATCCTACATTTATAAGCATAAATGATATTAAAAATATTTATTTGCCGATGGGCTTTTCAAATTTCAAAATAGAAGGACGTGGACTTGGAAGTGCATTGATTCTTGAATTTTTACTGTATTATATGACCAAACCAGAGTACCAGATTAATTTAAGAGAGAAAATATATTTGGATAATATGCTGGATTTATTCTAAAACACAAGGTGTTTTGAAATCGTATCAGGAGTTGGCACAGATTGACATATGGAAAAATTTGTGAGATGATTAATAGCGCTGATAAAATTTAATAGTAAGGAAGTGTAGTTATGAGCGCAAATGAAATGATAAAAAGATATTCTTTATTCATTGTAAGCTTATTTTTTTCGGCTTTAGGCGTAGCGATAACTAAAAGAGGCGAATTAGGAGTTTCACCGATTTCTTCAGTTGCAAATGTTATGAGTTGTAAATTTATCTCATTATCACTTGGAACATGGCTGATTATATGGAATTGTGCCTTGATATTTGGACAAATAGTTATATTAAGAAAAGAATTTAAACTTATCCAGCTATTGCAGATACCATTATCGTTTTTATTTGGATATTTTACAGATTTTGGAATGTGGTGTGTTTCACACATTTCAGTAGATAATTATTTAGTACGAATTATTTTAGTCATAAGTGGAATAATTATATTGGGCTTTGGAATAGCATTATCGGTCATTGCAAATGTAATTATGAATTCAGGCGAAGCATTTGTGAAAGCAATTTCTGATAAAAGCGGTAAAAATTTCGGAAATATAAAGATTGGTTTTGATATTTCCTGTGTTATAATATCAATATCATTATCTTTGATATTTTATAAAGGAAGAGTAGTAGGTACAAGGGAGGGAACTATAATAGCAGCATTATTTACAGGCATTGTAGTTAAATTCTTTGGTAAATATCTTAAAAACCCTCTGAATAAATTATTATCATCAGGGACAGCTACAGAAGCAATCTAGAAATAAAAAGTGAAGCTTTCGGCAATCTGAAAAATAAAAAGTAAGAAACTTTCAACATTCAAAAAATTAAAAGCAAGGAGGTTTTAGCAATGGAAAGAATGAAAAACATTGACAAAGCGGAAGTATTAGTATTAAAAGAACAGGTTAATTATCAGGACGGACAGGTTGTAAGTAAGACACTTGCACAGAATGATTACGTGAGCATTACATTATTCGCATTTGATAAAGATGAGGAAATCAGTACACACGAATCAGGCGGAGATGCAATGGTAACATGCTTAGATGGTGTTGGCAGAATTACAATCGATGGAAAAGAATATGAATTACATGAAGGCGAATCAATTGTAATGCCTGCAAAACATCCTCATGCAGTTTATGGAAAAGAAAGATTTAAAATGTTATTAGTTGTTGTATTCTAAAGTTTTAATACAATTGCTAATTTGATTTTCAGAATGTATTAATAGGTTCTGATTTATCTAAAACGGAGAATACATTTAAAGTATGAAAAAAGAGTTTCGTTTGTAAGTATAGCTGATATTATCGACTGGTTAAAGGTCTGATAATTAAGGCTGTTACAGAACGAAACTCTTTTTGTATTTGATAATTTATTTGAAAAACTATAAATTAACCTACATATGTATTAGAAAACTTTTTTATCATTGTTTTCATCTGAATCATCTTTCTTAAATGAATTACCATTATCGAGCCAGAAACCAAACACACCGACTCCTAATACGGTAACACAAAGTACGCCTACAAAAATATTCTGAATCATAGTTAACCTCCATTATGCAAAAGCATTAAAATTCTAAATTAAAAAAATATTATTATAAGATTGTGTATGTGCTTCTGATAAAGAGAAGCGTAACTAGATTCTTTTTTTGCCGTCCGTATTATGTATATAACTTATAACCAGTTCTTTATTGGAGGTTTTAATAAATGGAACCAGTTCATATTTGACTTTAAAACGTGTGCCGTTAATACTTAATAAAAATGTATATATGAAATCAGAAATTATCTCTTCCTTTACATTTCGAAGAAGCTGCCTGCTTTCGATACGTTGCTGATAAGCAGGCGAGTAGAAACCAAGCATTTCAGCAGTACAGATTGAGGTATCTGAACCTGCATTATTTGTAATATTTATGGCAGGATTATGAGCTTCAATTGGTGTGCATAAATATGTAGGTTCTGTTTTGGTATTCTCAAAGCAGAAGCCGGATATGAGGATTATGATTGCAATTATGGAAAATGCAAATCGGTATTTCTTAATATGCATAAAGCTCATAAATATTCGTCCTTTCTAAATATTTAGCCATTTATTTTCAATATTTCAACAGTCATTAAATAGACAATATATTTTGGGTTTGACTTAGCTATTAAATAGTTAATAGATTATAGGCTTGATTTAGCCATTTAATAAACATTGTTTTAGTCATTAGGAATATTGTGAAATCTTCCTGACAATTCCTCGGTCTTAACAATATTGATAAATGCGTGAGGGTCAATTGAACGGATTAATGGAATTAACTGTCTTTTTGCCTCGGCATTGATTACGGAATATATAAGTGTCTTTTCTTTCTCTTCATAACAGCCGATGCCCTTGAATAAAGTAGCATCGTGGTTAGTCAGTTCTTTTATTGCATGGTATATTTTATCAGATTTATCGGAAATAATAAATAACGTTTCTTTCTGATAACGTTTATAAAGCATTTGTATAACCTGTGTACTACAAAACTGATAAATAATTGAGTAAAGTGCAATAGGCCAGCCAAACAATGCTCCTGCGACGATAAGCATAATTGCATTTCCAAGCAGGATGTAATTCCATGCATCGATGCCTTTCTGCTGTGACAGGAAAATGCTTATGAAATCTGTACCACCAGTAGTAGCCCCCACATTGAGGCAGAGAGAAATCGCAAAGCCATTAATAAGTCCACCGAAAACACTTACTAACAGGATGTCCTGCGTAAATATGTAATGTGGTAAAATGTCCACAAAAATACTTGATAAAAATATGGTTAATATTGAGTAAAGCGTGAATTTCTTGCCAATATACTTAAATGCAATATAAATCGGAAAGAGATTCAATACAATATTAAATATTGTATATGGAATTTTAATATGAAGAAACTTAAATATGATTTCCTGTAACAATAGTGACAGTCCTGCAAAACCACCCGGGAAAAGATTAGCTGTTTTAGCAAAACAACATAAGTTCCAGGCAAAAAGTATCGATGACATCACTACTACAAATAACCGGAAAAACTGATAGAATTTTGGATATTTTGATTCAAGTGTCTGAAACATATCTACACCTCCAATACAATGATTAAGATGTAGATATTATAACACATTATATGACAATTATATATGAGAAGTTTTTGCAAGTCTTGCAAAAGTTTTGATATTTATATATGCAAATTCACTTAATACAGATGATATAATTCTATTATGTCTGTGCGAAGTTTGAATAATTTATTTAATGCTTATTTTAAGGGCTATTTAAGGAAGAAACGTATGAGTTTTTCATTAAATGATGTATATGGCTGGTATCTCATAGGCAGGTCAATCCAGGTCTTTTTATCCACGATACTTTTATAGTGTGAAAATGTATCAAAGCCTGTTTTACCATGATATGAACCCATTCCGCTTTCACCAAAACCGCCAAAGCCCATTTCAGTTGTAGCAAGGTGGATTATTGTATCGTTTACACAGCCACCACCGAAACCTGTGCGTGATATTACTTTATCAGCAGTTTTATGGCTGGAAGTAAATATATAAAGTGCAAGTGGATGAGGCATTGAATTAATTTTAGTTATGGCTTCATCGATATTTGTAAATGTAAGAACCGGCATAACAGGACCAAATATTTCTTCAAGCATTACATCGTCAGTAAAAGTTACATTGTCCATAACAGTTGGCTCGATTTTTAATGAGCCGCTGTCAGAATTACCACCGTAGATAACTTTATCTTTATCGATAAGAGAATTTATTCGGTTAAAATGCTTGAGATTAATAATTTTACCATAGTCAGGATTAGATAATGCATTTTCACTGTACTGTCTTATGATTTCTTTCTTAATTTCAGTAAGCAGTTTATCTTTGATTTTTACATCACAATATACATAGTCAGGTGCAACGCAGGTCTGACCGCAGTTAAGATATTTACCAAATACAATTCGTCTGGCTGCAAGTTTAAGGTTTGCATCATCTGCTACGATACAAGGACTCTTTCCACCTAGTTCAAGTGTTACTGGAGTAAGATATGCAGCAGCATTTTCTAAGACGGTTTTACCGACTGCCTGACTTCCGGTAAAGAATATATAGTCAAAGTGAGACTTAAGAAGTGCGGTATTTTCGGCACGACCACCGGTTACTACAGCTACATATTTATCATCAAAACATTTATTAATTAAAGAAGTAATGATGGCGCTTGTATTAGGTGAATACGCACTTGGCTTAAGAATTACGGTATTGCCGGCAGCAATTGCATCGATTAAAGGGTCAATGGTAAGCAGAAAAGGATAATTCCATGGACTCATAATCAGGACTACACCATATGGTGATGGCTTCTTATAACTCTTTGAATGAAACTGTGCAAGTGGGGTGTGAACGGTCTTACTCTTTGCAAATCTCTTAGTGTGTTTTAACATATATGTAAGTTCGCTTAATGCAAGTCCGACTTCACACATATAGCTTTCGTGGACTGATTTACCAAGGTCAGCTTTAATGGCAGACATTATATCCTGCTCGTATTTAAGAATTTCATTTTTAAGTTTTTTTAATGCGGCAATTCTGTAATCTACTGACAGGGTTTTGCCTGATTTAAAGAATTCACGTTGTTTTGCAACAAGCGTTGTTATTTCATTTTCTGTCATTATACAGTCTCCTTTTCCATTAACATATAGTAGAATTTCTCTAATTCTTTCGCATTCATAAGAACGGGAACAGGGTAAAGAGGGTTAGCTTCTTTATCAGCATATCTTGATAATTCAGGAATGTCCTCTTTTCTTATCTCACTAAAAGTATCACCAATATTAAAATATTTTTTCATATCTTTAATAGCATCGATGAATTTATGTGCTGCTGTTTCATAATCATCTGTTTCATTTGCAACACCTGAGTAGACTGCGAGTTCATAAAGCTTTTTATAAACGGCAGAACCATAATCTTCTAATACAAATGGAAGCAATGTTGCATTTGCAAGGCCATGTGGAATATTATATTTTCCACCAAGAGAATGAGCGACTGCGTGAACATAACCTACATATGATTTAGTAAATGCACAGCCAGCGTAGAAAGAGGCTTTAAGCATATTTTTTCTTGCTTCAATATCTGTACCATCATCATATGCCTTGTAAATATTTTCAAATATTAATTTAGTAGCACGAAGTGCATTTTTTCTGGTTGATTTAGTTGTAGAGCCGCCGATATATGCTTCAACTGCGTGGGTAAGTGCATCCATACCTGTTGTGGAGGTAAGAGATGGTGGGAGACTTGAATATAATCCTCTGTCCGGTTGGAGTGTATTCAGTTGTGGAGGTAAGAGATGGTGGGAGACTTACTGTAACCTTAGGGTCTAATACGGCATAAGCGGGTATTAATGGAAAATCATTTATGGCGTATTTATGCCTTGTTTCGGCATCGGTTATTACTGCGGCAAGTGTTGTTTCGCTGCCTGTTCCTGCCGTTGTAGGAATTGCGATTAATAAAGGAAGCTTTTTATGAACTTTTAATATACCTTTCATTTTCGCAAGAGATTGTTTAGGTTTGGCAATTCTTGCACCGACAGCTTTAGCACAGTCGATACTTGAGCCACCGCCAAAACCTATGATTGCACTGCAATTATTATCTATATAAAGCTGTCTTGCCTCTTCAACATTAGTAGTGGTTGGATTGGCAACGGTCTTATCATAGATAAAATAATTAATGTTATGATGTTCAAAATGCATAATCATTCTGTCTAAAAGTCCGAATTTACGGATTCCCTCATCTGTAATGATTAATACATTATTGATATTTTTCTTTTCAAATAAGCCTGTTAATTTAGAAGTGCTGTAAAAGATTTCAGGACATCTGTAAGGCATAAATGGAATGGCTATTTTAAAACATTTCTGGAAAATTCTGCAATATGCAGCTTTAAATTTATTCATTGTCAGAGTTCCTTTCTAATTCATAATAATATTTTTCTAAGTTTTCTGAAATTGTCGTAAGTACAGAGTAGAAAATGGTCCGGTTTTCATCAGAAATGTCTGAACCACCAAATGTCACTGCATTTACAATAGAAGTGTTGACTTTCTTAGCATAGGACAGACCTTTGTCCGTTAATGTGACTTTGGCACGATATTTACGTTTATCTGTAGCTTCTGTATCAGAAATATATTGTACAAAGCCTTTGTCAAAAAGTTCGGAAAGAGCCCTCGAAATTCCTGCTTTATCCTCTTTAGCAAGCAGGCAGATTTCAGAAGCTGTAAGCCCCTCGGGAGCATTGTTAAGTAAATTCATACATGTAACGTGAGTTCCCTTAAGACCTATTTTGTTCATTTCGTACTTCTTGATTTTCTGTATGCTTTTGTATATAGATGCTATGTCTGTGGTAAACGTTTCAAATCTGTCAGTCATATATACCTCCATTCTGCGGGTGTGGTGCTAAAAACTAAGCTAAAAACAAGCAGCAGGCACACAAGATAATTTTCTAAAAATAATTATATAAATACAGATGTTGAGCAATCAACAAGTTGAAGTATAACAATAAAATGTTGAGTAGTCAACATCTAAAATAAATAATAGTGGATAAGTATATTTAAGTAATTTATCATATAATAAAAATGTAGCTTGAAAATGAAGTTACGGTATGATAGACTTTGAGTTAATAAAATTCTATAAAAGATAGGTCTGTTATACACCAAGTTGTTGAATTAGATTAGTTGAGGTGTTATAATATGATTAAGAAGAAAAGAGAAAAGGAGGCGGATACTATGTCAATAATGAAACCTATACAGGCAACACCGGAATTAAGTGGTAAAGATGCTGAAAAGTTATTAGCACAGGTAAATATGAAACCGACAGCTCAGGCAGAGAAAAAGAATAATGTATTGTATAGTGTCCTTAATAGTATACGTAAATAATGAGTTATTTAACAGAGGAAGATATTCTGGAGATAAGAGATAATGTGAGATTATTATCTATTAAAGATATAGATGATATCTCACATTATTCATTTAATAGTAATATTGAAGAGTATAATAAGTTTTTGGAAATTGCTAATAAATTTTACGATTTGAATATTAGTAAGACATTTTTATTAATACATAGAGAGACAAATGAATTGTTGGCGTATATGACGTTATCAGCAGATTCTATAAAGTTATCTAAGCGGGAAAAAGAGGTACACGATATTGGTAAAGTACCTTATGCTTCAATTCCAGCGTTAAAAGTAGGCAAATTAGCTGTAAATAAAGCTGTTAGTAAAAAAGTTGCAAGAAAAGGATATGGTTCATTTATGTTAGAAATAGCGAGGGCATATGCATTTGGGATGAATGAATTTGGAGTTGCGTGTCGTTTTATAACAGTTGATGCAGATATAGAATATGATGCAAATACCCCACAATTTTATGTTAAAAATGGTTTTGTTGAGAATTTAGAATATAAAAGTAGAAATGCAAAATATACAATTAGTATGAGAAAAGATATTTTTACATCAGATTAAGTTTAAAATAAATGCAGAGAGTATATTTATTTGTAAATATACGACTCTGTATTTTATTTTAAACCTATCTACTATTTAAGAGACATATCAGGTACGTCAGGTATTTGATATGTCTTTTAGATTTTTTAAGAAACTGTTTATGAATGGTTCAGCTTTACCTGAGATAATGAATAATGTCGAATGATGTAATTATATGTTACATCTACATCGACATAGAAAATAGAAATATCATAGAACAAATCTATTCATAAAATTAATTTATGAAATTATTTTATTAGATTAATTTATGAATTATCTTATGAGATTATTTTGTGAGATTGATTTATGAGAGTTATCTATGAAATGGAGAACGAATTTAAGATGAATAATATTTTAGAAATATTAGAAGAAACTGTTAAGAATCATTCAGAGAAAATTGCAGTTGATGATGGAGAAGAAACTCTTAAATGGAAAGAGCTATTAGAATTATCCAGACGATATGGTACAGCATTTGCAAGGAAAACGGATAGAAATAAGCCGGTTGCCATATTAATGGAGAAGAGTGCTAAGACACTATCAGTAATGTTTGGTGTCGTATATGCAGGCTGCTTTTATGTGATGATAGACCCGTCACAGCCGGCAGAAAGGCTGCAACAGATACTAAGTGTATTAAGTCCGAAACTTGTAATTACCAAATCAGAATTTATGGGATTACTTAAAGAAGCAGATTACGAAAATGAAATATATTTAGCAGATGAAGTTATACATACAGAAATTGATGAAGAATTACTTACAAGAATCAGAAAAGAAAGCCAAATTACAGATTTGTTATATGGAATTTTCACTTCGGGTTCGACGGGAATACCAAAGGGAATTGTGGTAAGTCAGAAAGCGGTTGTAGATTTCATATCGCATTTCGTAGAAATATTTAGGATAAATGAAGAGGACAGAATAGGCAATCAGGCACCATTTGATTTCGATGTGTCGGTTAAGGATATCTATTCGGCAGTAATGACAGGAGCGACTTTAGTGCTTGTTCCTAAGAAATTATTCTGCTCGCCTGCAATACTTCTTGATTATCTGTGCGATAAGAAAGTTACGAATCTGACCTGGGCAGTATCAGCACTTACACTTATTTCATCACTAAAAGGGCTTAGTTATAAAGTGCCAAAGGATGTTAAAAGAGTAATGTTCAGCGGAGAAGTAATGCCGGTAAAACAGTTGAGATTATGGCAGAAGGCATTACCTGAAGCTAAATTCGTTAATTTATACGGACCATCAGAGATTACCTGTAACTGTACATATTTTAATATAGAAAGAATGTATGAAGATAATGAGAAGATACCTATTGGCAAAGCATTTCCGGGCAGAGAGGTATTTCTTATGGACGATAATAATTCAGTAATTAATGAAAGAGATAAAGTCGGAGAAATATGTGTAACAGGCGAATCATTGTCCGAGGGCTACTATAATAATCCTAAGGAGACAGAGAAGCACTTCGTTATATATCCTCTGCATAATGGCAAGGCTGTAAGGTGCTATAGAACAGGTGACTTAGGCTACTATGGTGAAGATGGTGAGCTGTATTTCTCAGGAAGATGTGATTTCCAGATAAAGCATATGGGACACAGAATTGAATTAGAAGAAATTGAAAGAGCAATTAACCGTATAGATGAAGTGGATAAAAGCGTATGTCTGATGGATTATAAGCACAATTATCTGGTGGCATTTTATCAGGGAAATGCTATGACAGAGGATATTCACAGGGAATTAAAGAGAAGTATTCCGACATATATGATTCCGAGAAAATTAGTGCAGACGGAAGTATTTCCTCTTAATAAAAATGGCAAAACGGACAGAAAATATTTTATGGATATTATAGATAAGAGAAAGAGAGCTTAAATGAATATAGATGAATTAGAAAATATTGCAGCAAACTATAATGCACCTATGTATATATTTGATTCAGATATAGTTACTGATACGGTAGAAATGTTTAGAAGAAATCTGAATACAGCTTCGAAAAACCATATTAATCTGTGTTATGCGATGAAAGCTAATCCGTTCTTAGTAAATATAATGAATGAATTAACAGACAGGATAGAAGTCTGTTCAATGGGTGAATTCAGAATATGCAGGGAAAAGGAAATTACACCAGAGAAGTTGTTGATTTCAGGTGTTATGAAAGACAGGCAGGACATATATGAGATACTTGATTGTTATGGTGAGAGATGCTTGTATACAGCAGAATCATTAATGCAGTATTCGTATTTCAAAGAGTGGTGCAAGGCTAATAAGAAAGCAGTTAATGTATATCTGAGGCTTACAAGCGGTAATCAGTTTGGAATGGATAAGCAGACAATCAGAAATATAATAAGAGAGCAGATAAATGAGAATTGCAGTCCACATATTAGTGGAATACATTATTTCTCAGGAACACAGAAGAAATCAATGAAGAAGATTAGAGAAGAATTAACTTTATTACAGGAATTTATCTGTGAGTTAGAAGATACGACAGGTTATCACATTAATGAATTAGAATATGGACCGGGTATTTCGGTTGCTTACTTCGAGGGACAGGACAATGCCTTGGAACAGCACATAAAAGAGGCTGCAGATATTATTAATGAGATACAACCGGATTACAAGATAACTCTTGAGATGGGCAGGGCATTTGCAGCAGGCTGTGGATATTATATGACGGAAGTTAAAGATATAAAGCATAGTGATGATAAGAATTATTGCATTGTTAATGGTGGTATGCACCAGCTTAATTATGACGGACAGATAAGAGGTATGTATATGCCACATATCAGACATATAAGAAGTGCAAGCGTAGAATATAATGAAACAGACTTTGAAAAAGCAGACACTAATAAGTTAGCCAGCAATGAATTAGAACGAGGTAAAGCAGACGGTAATAGTCAGGAACGCAATAAATTAGACCACAATGAGTTAATTAACACCGAATTTGTGAAGAACTGGACTATTTGTGGAGAACTATGCACAGGTAATGATGTTCTTGTGCAAAAAATTGCCATAGATGATTTGAAAGCAGGTGATAAGTTTGTATTTGAAAATACAGGTGCATATTCGATGACAGAGGGAATGGCATTGTTCTTAAGTCACGTATTACCTGCGATTGCCATATACAATAAGAAAGATGGAATAAAAATCATAAGAAAAGAAATGGAAACTTATAAATTAAATATGTAGATTAAAGTGAAAAATGGAGGATTAAGAAATGAACGAATTACTTGAGATTTTAAATGATATTGATGACAGCATAGATTGGGAAAATGAGGAGGGATTAATAGACAGACATCTCTTAGATTCATTTGGCGTAATTACACTTGTATCGGAATTAGAAGATGCATTTTCAATCGAGGTGGAAGCATCGGAAATCGTACCTGATAATTTTAATTCAGTACAGGCAATGTGGAAAATGATTACTAGATTACAGGAAGAATAAAGGTGAAAATATGTCTTACAATTCAGCACTATATCTGTTTATGTTTTTACCACTTGTGTTATTAATGTATCAGATAGTACCGAGAAGAATCAGACCACTTGTGTTACTGGCAGCAGGCTACACATTTTTCTATATGATTAGTGGTAAATTACTTGTCTATCTGATTGGAACGACGATATTTGTACATTACATAGGCATATGGTTAGGATATCTCAAGAAACAATGTCAGATAGAGCTTTTAAATGCAGCTAAGGGCGAAAGTTCTAAGATTAAAAAGCTATATAAGAAACGGGAAAAACACGTTTTAACTATTGGAATACTTGCATTGCTTGCAGTATTAGTATATCTGAAATATTATAATTTCTTTGCCGGAAATATTAATATTCTTATTAAGAATATGGGCGGTCATTATGCATTTACCATTAGAAAGGTTTTACTTCCGATTGGAATATCATTCTACACATTACAGGCAATAAGTTATATGGCAGATGTGTATTGGGAGAAGATTAAACCTGAGGGAAATGTATTAAAGCTAGCATTGTTCTTAGGTTTCTTTCCACAGATTATGGAGGGACCTATTAGTATGTATTCCCAGACTTCAGATGACCTGTGGGCAGGGGAATCTCTTAAGATGAATAATCTGGCACAAGGTGGTATAAGGCTTGTGTGGGGATTATTTAAGAAGATGATTATAGCTGACAGACTTTTTATGCTGGTTACAGCATTATTTGATCATTATGAGAAATACAGCGGTGCTTTAATAATAGTTGCTGCGATTGCATATACAACACAGCTATATATGGAATTCTCAGGCTGTATGGATATCATAATCGGCAGTGGCAAAATGTTTGGAGTGACACTTCCGGAGAACTTTAACCAGCCGTTTGCCTCTAAAAATGCAGCAGAATTCTGGCGAAGATGGCATATGACTCTTGGTGTATGGTTTAAGACATATGTGTTCTATCCGGTGTCAGTTTCAGGTGTTGTTAAGAAATGGAATAAATTCAGTAAGAAGCATTTTAGTAAATATATTACGAAGTTAGGTGTATCGGCAATATGCTTATTTCCGGTGTGGTTATTTAACGGTTTATGGCATGGTGCAGAATGGAACTACATATTCTATGGAATATATTATTTTACAATATTGCTTATGGGAATAGCCATAGAGCCTGTCAGAGATTATATAATTAAGAAATTACATCTTAATGTAAATGCATTGTATTATAAAGTGCCTCAGACATTAAAGACCTGGGTTATAATTTTCACAGGTGAACTGTTCTTCAGGGCAAATGGATTGCGTGCGGGATTTCATATGTTTGTAAGCATTTTTAAGAATTTCAACATTCAGAATATATGGAATGGTACATTGTTGAAATTTGGTTTAGATAAAGCTGACTTTGCGGCAATTATATTTGGCTGTATTGTTGTGGCAATAGTCGGATATATAAAGGAAAGGAACCTGTTAGGAGAGGGCGGACTCTGGAAGATGCGCCTGCCTGTGAGATGGGCAGTTTATTATGGACTGATTCTTGCAGTTATATTTTTAGGCGCATATGGAGTCGGTTACCAGCAGGTAGATTTGATTTATGCAGGATTTTAGAAATATAATAAAGAACAAAAGGATAAGAGACTTAGGAAAATGTATTTTGTTTTTTACAATACTTATAGCAATGATTGTCGGATTATCCATCGGACTTAATATAATGTCAAGAAAAAATGATAATCTTACACAGAGCAGAAATAAGAGTCTGGTCCAGATTCAGAATGAGAAAGAAGATACAGTTGACGTATTAGTATTAGGAGACAGCTTAAGTTTCTGCTCATTTGCACCGATGAGATTATGGAGTGAATATGGAATTACATCATTTGTGGGGGCGCAGTCAGCACAGATGATTAATGAATCATATTTTATGTTAAAGATTGCATTGAAAACCCAGAAACCTAAAGTAGTTATAATGGAGACAAATACTTTCTTCAGAGTTCAGGACAAGGTAGACGGAGCAGTAAAATTAATAACTAACGAATTTAACTATTATTTACCAATATTCAGATTCCACAGCGTATGGAAACCACTTCTGTTTGGTATGGATTACGGAGAGGAAAGCTATAAAGGCTTTATGATAAGAGATGCGATTAATCCATATACAGGCGGTCAATATATGAATGAAACTACGGATAAATGGGAAATATCTGACGGTGTTAAGTTATATATGGACAGAATCAAAGATTTATGTAAGGAAAAAGGAATAAAGCTTATCTTAGTAAGTACGCCATCGCCTAAGAATTGTAATTATCAGAAACATAATGCGATAGCGGAATATGCCAAGGATAATTCTCTTACATATATTGATATGAATCTTAAGCTAGACGAGTTAGGAATAGACTGGAGTTTAGACAGTCTTGATAAAGGTGACCATCTTAATCTGTCAGGTGCATATAAAGTTTCAGATTATATTGGAAAATATCTGAAAGACAATTATAATATACCTGACCACCGTACAGATGAGGCCTATAAAAAGTGGGAAAAAACTTCAGAAAAATATGAAAGTGTGGCCTTAAATAAATTAAATGCAATGGAAGAACAGTGGAAACAAAGCAAAAGTTAAGAAGATAGATAAATATAATATACCGGAAAATAAATGTACAGATATACAAGCTAAAGTACAGACAAATTTATAGAACAATATATAAGCTTATATATAAGTAAATATACAGGCAGATACAGGAGGTGATGCAGGATATGGGTAAAGAACATATTCTAATTATTGAAGATGATGCAGATATCAGAGAGGGCGTTCGTATTCTGTTAGAAAGTGAGAATTATATTGTAACAGAAGCAGAGAACGGAAGAAAAGGATTAGAAGCATTAAATGATACAATGGATTTAGTAATCCTAGACATTATGATGCCGGGAATATCGGGCTTACGCACCTGCGAGGAGATTCGCAAAATGTCTAATGTACCGGTTCTTTTTCTTACTGCAAAGGCACAGGAATCAGATAAGCTTATCGGTTTAATGGCAGGCGGAGATGATTATCTTGCAAAACCTTTTTCATATGCAGAATTATTAGGAAGAGTCAAGGCGCTTCTACGCAGATATAAAGTATATATGGGTAAAAATTCCGTTAGTGAAGACAGAGAAGATAATGAAGAATACATTGATATCGGTAATATAAAGATAAATCAGGAATTTAATGAAGTATATGTAAATGGTAAAGAAAAGGAAATGTCTGACATTGAATATAATATTTTATTGTTAATGATGCGACATCCAAGAAAGATTTTCTCGGCGAAAAATCTCTATGAAAGTGTATGGGACGAACCTTATTTCTATTCGTGCAACAGTACCATTATGGTTCACATAAGAAAATTGCGTGTTAAGATAGAAGCTGACCCTAAGAATCCACAGTATATAAAAACTGTATGGGGAAAGGGGTACAGATTCGATGCGTGCAACGAATAAAAGAGACTCAATTTATTTTCAACTGCTGATGTTATTAATAATTTCAGCAGTTTTGTCAGTTATTTTATTTGTATTTCTAGAGACTACAGGAACAAAGCTTATGGACAGGTTCTATGATTCTGAATATGGTAACAGGAAGAACAAGGCATATGTTAAGGAATTACAGAAATATGTGAAAGAAGAATATCTTTCTTATAGAGATACAGATAAGATATCTTCGTGGGTAAAGAAACAGAAGATAATTTATGTCCAGATTTACAAAGATGGTGTTAAGGTATTTGACTCGGTTTATCCTGATCAGGAAGAATGGGGAGAAACTATTGATGATGATGCATATTTATTAGAAAGGTTCTATTTTGTTGAATTTGCTGAAGGTGTAACAAGTGTGTCTATAACGGGGGTATATTCTTATCAGTTATATCAATATGCCATGATGGTAGAAGAATTAATAGCATTTGTATTTTTTATTATGCTTGTATTATTAGGCATACGAAGAAAGATGAAATATATCAGGAGATTAGGTGATGAAGTCGAGATATTAGAGGGCGGAAGCTTAGATTATGAGATAACTGTCAAAGGTAAAGATGAGTTAGCAAGACTTGCAGAGAGCGTTGAAAATATGCGAAAGGCATTTAACAGGCTGATAACCCAGGAAACAGAAATGATTCACGAAAACCAGAGGATAGTTACGGAGATGTCACATGATTTGCGAACACCTGTCACATCTATTATGCTCTATACAGAGATTTTGAAAAAAGGCAAATATAAAGATGAAAAGCAATTATTAGAATATATTGAGAAAATAGACAGAAAAGCCCATGCTATGAAGCAGCTTACAGAGAATTTGTTTGAATATTCCTTAGTAACCGGGGAAAATGATATCGAATTAGAAAAGGCAGAGCAGTATGAAGTGATATTCTATGATTTATTCTCAGAAACTTGCAGTTACCTCGAAGAAAAGGGCTTCAGAGCAGAATTCAAGGTGGAATGGTCACAGAATAAAGTCCGCATCTCATCGGATTACATTATAAGAATTATGGATAACATCACTTCAAATATTGTTAAGTATGCAGATACTTCATTTCCAGTGTGCATTGCATCGATTAGTGACAATGCGATGGATGGTTTCGTAATTGAGAATAAGATAAAGGAAAATGATGAGAAAATAGAAAGTACAGGAATTGGCATCCAGAGTATTAAGAATATGATGATGAAAATGGGCGGCAAATGTCTTATAGAAGAAGAAAATGATATATTCAGGTTAATTTTGTTATTTACAAGTTACCATACAGTTTAAATGTTATAGTTTGGTTTATAAATGACAAGATTTATCAATAAAAAACATAAAAATTGACATATACTAATCATAGCATTATTATAGGAAAAGAATTAAATCAGACGAGGAGGAATAGCCAATGTTAAAGACAACATTAGAAATTGATGGAATGATGTGTGGAATGTGTGAAAGCCATATGAATGATTTGATAAGACAGAAATTCAATGTTAAAAAGGTCTCATCTTCTCATAGTAAAGGAACAACAGAGATTATATCAGAAGAAAGCCTTGATGAAGATAAATTAAGAGAAGAGATAACAGGAATCGGATATACACTTAAGGCCGTTAATACAGAAGAGTATGTTAAAAAAGGTTTTTCGTTATTTGGAAGAAAGAAATAAATGGAATAAAGTTTTGTTGCAAATACAACAGAACTTTATTTTTTTTTGAAGTAATATCACATTGTAAATGAAACAGGGATTTGCAAATGCCGGAATAAAAAATTATGCGGACACAGGGTGTCTGAAGAATGGAGAATATAACTATGTCAGATAATATGTTTTGTTTTCAGTGTGAGCAGACAGCTTCTCAAGCAGGCTGTACAGGTTGCGCAGGGGTATGTGGAAAATCTGCATCTACTTCAAAATTACAGGACGAATTAACAGGAGCTTTGATGGGGCTTGCTAGAAAATACAATGATAACAGAAATGAAGAAATCACAAAATTGCTTATCGAGGGATTATTTACTACGGTTACAAATGTGAATTTCAATGATGATACTTTGAAGAAAATGATAGCTGATATCAGAAGTTATGATATTACAGATGAATACGATATGATGAATCTCTGGAGAGAGAATGAGGATATACGTTCATTAAAATCATTAATCCTGTTTGGACTGAGGGGTATGGCAGCGTATGCATATCACGCAATGGTGTTAGGCTACGAGGATGAAGAGGTAAATGCATTTATATATGAAGCACTTATAAGTGTGAGTGATAATCTCAGTTTTGATAAATTACTTGAAAAAGTGTTAGAGGTAGGCAAGGTTAATTTAAAATGTATGGAATTATTAGACAGAGCCAATACAGAGAGTTATGGAATGCCTGAACCTACAAAAGTTTCATTAAAGATTGAAAAAGGTCCTTTCATTGTAATCACAGGACACGATTTAAAAGATATCAAGTTATTGTTAGAACAGACTAAAGATAAGGGAATAAATATATACACTCATGGAGAAATGCTGCCTGCACACGCATATCCTGAACTTAAGAAATATCCTCATCTTAAAGGGAATTTTGGAACAGCATGGCAGAATCAGCAGAAAGAATTTGACAATATACCGGGTGCAATTCTGTATACAACGAACTGTCTTATGCCTGTAAAGGAAAGCTATGCAGACAGAGTATTTACAACAGAAGTTGTGTCATATCCTGAAATGGTTCATATCGGTGATGATAAAGATTTTACACCTGTAATCGAGAAAGCACTTGCTCTTGGAGGTTATAGCGAAGATATCCAGATGACAGGTATAAATGGCGGAACAGAAGTAATGACAGGTTTTGCACATAATACTGTGCTTAGTAATGCAGAGAAAATTATAAGCGAGGTCAAGGCGGGAAATATCAGCCATTTCTTCTTAGTAGGCGGTTGTGATGGTGCGAGAACTGGAAGAAACTATTATACAGAATTCGTTAAACAGTCACCTAAAGACAGCATTATTCTCACTTTAGCCTGTGGTAAATATCGTTTTAACGATTTAGAACTCGGAGATATATCAGGTCTGCCACGAATTATGGATATGGGACAGTGTAACGATGCCTATAGTGCAATTAAAGTAGCAATAGCTTTATCAGAAGCCTTTGAATGTGGCGTAAATGAATTACCACTTAGTATGGTATTATCGTGGTATGAGCAGAAGGCAGTATGTATCTTACTGACATTGTTATACCTTGGAATAAAAAACATCTATTTAGGACCAACATTACCTGCATTTATATCTAAAAATGTCTTAGAATTTTTAGTTGAGAATTATGGAATTTCACCAATCAGCACACCTGAAAATGATTTGAAGAAAATTCTAAATAAATAATTTAGAATTTAAAACTGGGAATATTCCCTGAGCAGACACCAGAGTCTGAAGAGACGTCTATGACATACACTCGATTTATGACGTATCGTGAGTGTGAGTTAATGCCGTCATATGCTTTATATGAGAGGATAAGGAAACCTTTTGTTATAGAGGCTTCCTTATTTTTGTTGTTATAATGATTGAACACTGTTGAACACGTTGTTTATCTTACTACCGATAGCTGTTTCATAGGCACTGGAGCGATTATCTATAGTGTCAGTAACAAGCTTGTTATAATTGTATTTTACATCATTAAATATACCAAAATCCATTCGCAAAAAGGCGAATCGTTTAGTTGAAAATTAAGTTATTGCATTAATTTTGAAAATCGGTGAGATTGTAAAAAAATTGCAAAAAAGGTTTGGAGGTTAAAAATAATGAATTTTGTTGAGCAAATTGCACAAGACAAAAAGTGCAATTATTGAGTTTAAAATTATCTTGTGAGTGTATTGTTAGTAGTGTATACTTATGGTATAATAACAAGATAGATAAACTTGAATTTGTGGAGAATACTGACTTATGAAAATACATATTATTGGTTGCAGTGGTTCTGGAAAAACCTATTTAGCAAATGCAC
>OMVQ01000042.1 GCA_900314555.1 uncultured Eubacteriales bacterium
ATTTAGGGGGTAGTCACTTTTTTTGTGCAAATCCCTTTGAAATAAAGAAAATATATAGAAAAATGGTGGTATCATTTGACACTACCGAGAAAGTATAGAGAGTAACCATATGAAAAAAGATAAAAAAACAGGAAGCATAAAAAGAATGTTTCAGGATATGGGAAAAGATAAATCTTTGCTTGGTATTATGGTTTTAATTATCTGTGTAGCAAAGTTATGCCTGGCCATATCCCCATCTGTAGCAGGTAAAATTACAAATCAATTGGTAAGAAGTATTAACACAGGGAAATTTGATTTAAAAAATATTGGTATATGGTGTTTGCTACTTGCTGTTTTATACATGATTGGAAATGGAGTAGATGGATTTACAAATAAATACATAGTAAAGATTTCACAGGGACTGGTTAGAAAACTTAGAAATAAGGCGCAGATAAAATTGCAATATCTTAAGATTAAGTATTTAGATACACATCAGGCAGGT
Source organism: uncultured Eubacteriales bacterium (assembly GCA_900314555.1). Taxonomy (GTDB): domain Bacteria; phylum Bacillota; class Clostridia; order Lachnospirales; family Lachnospiraceae; genus Bovifimicola. Next base: position 482 of record OMVQ01000042.1, read on the forward strand.
GAAATATTATCATATGTCACTAAGGATGTACAGACGCTGGCAACGAGTCTGGAATCTACAGCAGCAACAATGATTGGACAACTTGTATTATTAATAGGCGTAATGGTTATGATGATTGTAACTAATCCTATTCTTGCATTAATATATATTTTAACATTAACATTAGGTTTTCTGTTACTAACTACGATATCAAAGAAAACAGGAAAGTTATTCAAAGCACAGCAGGAATCGGTAGGTAGCCTAAATAGTATTATAAGTGATTCATATAGTAACCATATGCTAATTAAGTCATTTGGTTGTGAAAAAGCTAAAAGTGAAGCATTTGATAAGGCAAATGAACAGTTTTATAAAACATATATAAAATCAAGATTTGCATCAGGATTTATGTTGCCGGTAAGCGTAACAATTACAAATATTTCATATATCGGATTGTGTGTTGTTGGTGGAATTATGCTGATAAAGAACAAGATAACTCTTGGAGATTTTCAGGCATTTGTATTCTTTGGAAATATGATAGGAACACCATTAACAACGTTATCAAATTCAATGAATACAATGATTAATGGTTTTTCTGCTTTAGCAAGAATTTACAGATTTTTAGATGAAGATGAAGAAGATAAAGAGGAACCACAGAAAATATTGGATACTTCAAATATAAAAGGAGAAGTAACTTTTGAACATGTTAGATTTGGATATTTACCGGATAAGGAATTAATGCATGATGTTTCATTTAAAGCTAAGCCGGGAACGAAGATGGCTATAGTTGGTCCGTCAGGTGCCGGAAAAACAACGTTGATAAATCTGTTATTACGCTTTTATGATATTCAGGGTGGTAAGATTACAATAGATGAAACTGATATAAAGGAAATATCTAAGGGAAATCTTCGTCAGGCATTTGGAATGGTGTTACAGGATACATGGATATTTGACGGTACAATTGCTGATAACATTGGTTATGGTAAGCTTGATGCAACAAGAGAAGAAATTATTGCGGCTGCGAAAAAGGTACAATGTGATACGTTTATTGAAAAATTACCTGATGGATATGATACATATATCAGTGAAGAAAATTCAATATTATCATCGGGAGAAAAACAGTTGCTGGCAATAGCAAGAACGGTCCTTGCTAATCCACAGATTCTTATTCTTGATGAGGCTACTTCACAGGTGGACACAAAAACAGAACTTTTGATTACACAGGCTATGGAAAATCTGATGAAGAATCGAACTAGCTTTATGATAGCACATCGTTTATTTACAATCAGAAATGCAGATGCAATTATTTATATGGAAAATGGTGATATTAAGGAAGTTGGAAATCATGAAGAACTTATGAGATTAGGTGGCAGATACGCAACTTTGTATAACAGTGCATCTGATAAATAAAACTGCCAAAAAGATTAATTTAATAATTGAATAAAATTTTAATATAAAAGTTGAAACCTGAATGTCATTTTGAAATTGCTATATATATGTTTTCATATATGTAGACAAATTTAAAATACATTCGGGTTTTTATTTTTAATTTCGCCAAACATTAACTATTTTATTATCTGTATAATAACACTTTATTTTTCAGAAATATCGTTTATAATTTTAATATAAATGTTATGAAATGGAGACTTATATACCAATGTATAATGAAAATGATAATTCTGATTTAACAGGTACAGAAAGCGAAACTACTGAAAATAATGACAATTCATCGGGGACTTATGGTGGTTCGTTTAAAGACTATACTTATTCTACATATGATTATAGTAGCTTCTATGATGAGAATTATAGTAATTCCTATGATAAATCAAATAATACAACAGATGATTCATTCAATGATTATGATAACGAAAATTCATTTAGCAATTATAAGAACTCTGGTTCTGTGGGAACTTTTAATACTTATAATCCATATAATGTTACAGGTAGTGATAATAATTCAACTAATGTGTATCAAAAGTATAATGAAACTCAAGAAGATGCAACTACTTATCTTGATAATTTCTTGAAAGAAGCAGTGAACTATAATCATTCTCTTAGCAAAACTCAAAAAAGGCAAAATAAGTTAAGACTTATGCACATTCCTACTATTATTGCATTTATTATAGCTATCTTAACAATTGTATTTGGTTATATAGGCATTTCTACATCAGGAGTTGTTTCGAGTATATTTCATGATTTAAGTAACGGATTATTCTTCCTTACATTTTTTGTGATAATTATAGTATCAATATTTTTCAGAAGAGATTATTCGTCTGATTTCAGACCAAAATATCTTAAAGATATACTTAATTATCAGAATATAGATTCATATCTTTATTATTCTGGTAGAACCACTTTTAAATCTGAAGTTCCTTACTGTTTAACTGAACCGGCTTCATATGAAGAAACTAAAAAATTGTGTACTAATTATATTATATTTTCTATTTTAACACTTTTTGTTATTGGGAATATTATTACATTTATGAGATTTGGAATGTCAATTGTACCTATTTTTGTATCAAATATAACATTAATATTTCCATGTGTAGGATTAATAATTATATTTAATGCACTTGATCCATATATGCAGCTAAAAAGTGGATATTATGATGAAACGGTTGAAGCAGTATGTGTTGAAGTTGAGTCAAAAATCAGAAGATCCTCAAGTGTTTCAAGTAATTCAAGAACGACCACGGTAGTGTACAGACCTTTTTTATATGCCAGATGTAATAATGGTCAGAAATATATTATGTTTAATGAGTCGTTTAATAATTTTCATATTCCATATGTAGGTGAAATTACTAAATTAAAGGTAAATAGTCATAATCCGTTAAAATTTGTTGTTATAAAATCAAAACTTTCTAATCAAAAATTGTGGTTTGGAATTATATGGTTGATTTTGGGAGGATTAATATATTTATCGGTTGTTTTTAATACAACGTTTTAAAATTGGTACATATACATTTAGATAGACATTAAATTAAATGTTTAAAATGTTGTATTTGTAAAGCATAATGAAGTAGAATATATAAAAATATGAAATGGAGGATTATATACCAATGTATAATGAAAATGATAATTCTGATTTAACAGGTACAGAAAGTGAAACCACTGAAAATAATGACAATTCATCAGGTACTTATGGTGGTTCCTTTAAGGACTATACATATTCTACATATGATTATAGCAGTTTCTATGATGAGAATTATAGTAATTCCTATGATAAATCAAATTTTGATACTTCATTTGCTACTGGTCATAGTACAAATTCCAATGATTCATCTGAATCATCTGATAATTCAGATTCTATTGATTCGTTTAAAGTTTTTGATAATTTAAACTCAGTTGATTCTTTTGAGGCTTTTGATAGTACAAATGTTGTTAATGCATTTAACAGCACATCAAATAACCTGAATAATTCTACAAATAACTCTCAGCAGATAGTTCCACCAGATGAGGATGCAACTATTTATCTTGATGAATTTTGGAAAGAAGCAGTGAATTATAATAATTCTCTTAGTAAATCACAAAAAAGACAAAATAAGTATAAGAGATTAAATATTCCGGGAGTGACTATTGTATCTATAGGTATTCTGTCGATGGTACTTATAGCTATAGGTGCGATATGTGGCGGAAATGTGGAATATATTCTTACTGGTGTCGGTCCAGTAATGTTTGTTCTGGCACTTATGTCGGCCATTATATTAGATACTTTCACAAAATACAAACTGTCTATTTTCATAATTAACCCTGATTTTCTTCAAAATGAGATTCCGTCACAAAATATTGACATATACCTTAATCTCACAGGTAAAAAAAGTTTTAGAGCCCATCGGTCGTATTGCTTAACGGGTCCATCAGTTAACGAAAGACCTAAAGTATTATGTGTAAAATATGCATTACTTACGGTTTTAGCTGTTTTTGCTATTGGGAATATAATTTCATATATTAAATATGGTCCTCAATGGTCTAATATTCTTGCATTAGATGCTGTTTTATTATTTCCATGTATCGGAATATGTATGTTTTACATTGTTATTGAACAGCAGCTACAACAGAAATCGGATTATTATGATGAAACTGTTGATGCTGTATGTGTTGAGGTTGATTCGCGTATTAGCAGAAATCGTGTCGGCAGTGGACATTCTACCAGAGTATATAGACCTATTTTATATACCAGATGTAAAAACGGGCATAAATATATTTTAATGAATAACGTATATACTAATACACATATTCCATATATAGGAGAGGTTTATAAGCTTAAAGTTAATAGCAGTAACCCATTATGTTATGTTCAATTAGGATCAACTCTTAAAAATTCGTTTTTTTGGTTTTCAATTGTATGGACAGCTATTAGCGGTTTAGGTTATATCTTTGTACTTTTTAATGCAACATTCTAAAATTTGTATATATTTATTTCAATAGTTATTTAGATTAAAAGCCTGTATTGTCTTTAAGTGACATTACAGGCTTTTTGATTTATTAAGCATTTTGTTCGATTATTGTATTAATTTCTTCGGCAGTTTTATTAGTGGCTTTTATAATCTGTTCGAGTGAAAAGCCGTTGTTGTGCATATTAATAATTATTTTAGTCTCGCCTTCAGCAATACCTTCAGCTCTTCCTTCAGCAATTCCGGCTTCTTTAATGCCCTGACTAAGATTACACATAACATTCACGTCCTTTCGTAATGTTTCCTCTATAGGAATATTATATTCATTATTTATAATTTCTAACTTCTGTTCTTTAGATAATTCCTGTGAAAATAATGCACATAACAGGCGATGAAGTTCATACATATCAGAATTATCAGGAAGTTCCTTAGAAAGACCTATCATAATAATATTAAATAAATCAAGGTTGCCTTTCCAATCATATTCTCCTAGCAAATCATCTTTGGTTAGATGAATATGGCACATACTGTTTTCTTTCATATTCATACAAACCCATATGCTATAGACTCGTTTTATATCATTGTAATTAATGTTTTCAAAATCTCGTTCTTTTTGGGATGAGATTAGTCTGCTCACATAGAAGATGGCTCTGTTTAATATATGATATTTTGTTGGTTCGTCCTTTTGAGCTTCCACATTGATTATTATTTGTGATATTCCATCTGTCATCCTGACATAAAACACAATATCAAATCTTATTAATCCCTCATATTTATCACTATTTTCAGAGTTAAAACCTATAATACGTGAGGTCTTATTATCTAAATGATAATCTGCAGATTGATTAGTAAGTCCTGCCTCAAGTGGTACGGTACTGATATAGGGAGTTCCCTCTATCAGAGGTACTACCTCCTCAACATTCATACCTCTAAACTCCTCAACTGAATTAATCAGAATGTAAGCGAGTATGTATTTCTGTCCAAGTAGTCTTTTTGCACTTTCGTCATATTGTGCTTCTTTGTCGGTAGTAATTACCGCATTTTTCATTTCTGTATTCAACGAATACCTCCCTTATTAAATTAATTATTATATATTTGATTACAAAATAAATAGTTTGTAATATATATGATTATTATATCCTGTCTAATTATGTTTCACAAGAGCAAATTTATGAACTTTTTATGAGCTTTTTCTGATGAAGCAGGCTGCTAAAATATATATTATTAGAACTTTCCGACGAATAGAAGTAATATATACATTATAAGTGTTACAACTATGGAATCAATTGACATTCGTAAACGTGTGTCAGAAATTTTGGGCTTTAAAGGAATATAGCATAATGGATTAGTGCTATTTACCTTTAATTTTGTTATTTCACCTACATAAGGAATAGATTCGCTATTAACTGTAACATCAACTAAAATATATTTATGTCCATTGTGACATCGTATATATAAGATAGGTTCATATATGCGATGACGATGACCATTACTAGATACAATACGTGAGTTAACTTCAATACATACAGCATTAACGGTTTCATTATAGAAGCCGGACTTCAATTGAAATGAATCTTCAAAACAACTGAATAACATAAATATTTCAATAAATAAAAAAATTAAAATAAAGCCTGCAAATAGTATTCCGGACCAGTTAGGAGCTTGTATTATATAAGATATAATATTCAGAATTACATAAACTAATAGTGCTGTAGGGACGGCATATTTAATATAAATAGATTTTCTGGTTATATTATAAGAAGGACCTGTTAAACAATAAGAGTTATTTTGATTAAATGACTTTTTACCAAGTAGATTGAGTGAATTCTCAAGATATTGCATATTAAAATTATCTTTGAGATAATGAGGATTTCGATTTTCTTTAAGTATGGTAAGAGTAAATTTAGTAGATATCTGTAATATAAAAGCAATCATAAAACTAATCATAAACACTATAGGCCCAACATGTGCAAAAATATTTCTTAAAGGATCATTTACCACAGTACACAGAACCATAAGCATAAAAGATATAACTAATAAAGATATAAGAATAATTGCAGGAATATTTAATTGTTTAGATTTGCGTTCGATATCATTAGTATTATATACATCAATAGCTTCATCTAAAAATTTATCAAGATAAACAGTAGCATCATTTTCATTATACATTGTATTCAAATCTCCATTTTATAATATTTATTTTATAAGTAAATTATACCCGGGTTATTATTAGCTAACTAGAAAGAAAGTTATGAAATAAAGGGCGAATACAACAGCAGTAAATACCAGGCTGCCCATAATCTGTGAACGCATAGAACGATTTGTTACTGATGGCTCAAAATATAGTGGATTAGAACTGTTCACATTTAATTTATATATTTCACCCGGATATGGTTTATAGCTTAACCATACATTTCTAAATAGAATATAACTGTGTCCGTTATTGCATCTGGTATATAGAATTGGACGATACATATAAGAGGTGGTAGTTCTTCTGTGACCAGATGAGTTTGTATGTGTTGAATGACTTATATGTACATCAACTTCAATGCAGACAGAATCAACTGTTTCGTTGTAAAAACCACTTTTTAATTTGGCCTTATGTTCAATTACATTATTAAAGAAGATAGCAATACTAATATCGGCAAATAATGCATACATACTTGCAAACATAAAATATTTAGAATTAAAACCACGTTGGATAAAAGATATTGTATTAAAGCCAATGAAAATTATTATTGCTATTGTAAGAAATAATTTTTTAGAATACCACTTGAATTTGACAGGCTCAGTAGGTCCGGTCAGACAATAAGGTTTTTCGGCTGCCAAAGTAGTCATATCAAAATTTTTTAAATAATCTGTAATTGGAGTGGTATCAATTTTACTTTTCTCTTTCTGCTTATATGATTTATCAGTGGAATTATCGAGACTGACAGCTTCCTCTAGAAAAGCATCAAGTAAATTTGTTAAATGTTCTTTATCAATGTCTGCTTTTCCGGTAGACGAGTCATTATAAAAATTGTCATAAGTGGTATTAGTGTAAGGATTAGTATTGCCATCGTTATAGTAATTATTGTAGTTGCCATCATTATAATTATTCGAATTATAATAATTATTGTTATCATCGTTATACATAACTCATTATCTCCATTTCGTATTACTTTTCAGGTGTGTGAGTCTGTCGCTCTTCCGCAGAACAATTTGTTTAATTGTGCATTTAATTAGCATTAATGTATTCAAATATCTGGACACCCGAATCTTATTAAATTCTAAATGATATTTGCAAAAAAATAAAGTAGAATTATAGATATAATAAATGTTTTAACGTCTACATAGATAATGACATATTATATAAAATTTGATAAAATATCTATTATTTATTAGTGTTTATCATTATTTATCAATATTTATAAGTGTGGCAGGCAGTGAAAGTATTGCATCTGCAGAAAGGAGATATGATGGAACTTAGAGTGTTAAAATATTTTCTGACTGATGAACTCTCGGAATCTTGAGTAGTTCATGCCAGCTAAACTCTGGCAAGTACTTTGAAAAGTAAATATTATCATTGGAACGGAAAA
>OMVQ01000032.1 GCA_900314555.1 uncultured Eubacteriales bacterium
TAGTGCGCCTCCAGGGGTTCGAACCCTGGACACCCTGATTAAGAGTCAGGTGCTCTACCAACTGAGCTAGAAGCGCATTTTTTAACGCGAAATTTATTATATCTTAACATTAATAAAAAAGCAAGTACTTTTTGTAAAAAAATTGAAAAAGTTCAAAAAAAATTTCATATAGTACAAATATAATATATTAATTCTGAATTCTTTCATCAATATATTTGTCAACTTCGGGTTTATATACTCGACCTACAGGTAGTGCCACACCATTTATATGGAGATATCGGGTGGTTTTGTCATAGCTGGTTATAAATGATTTGTTGACAATATATTTTTTATGGATTTGTAAAAAGGAAGAATCTAAAATATCAGTTAAATCAGCTATGCAGTGACGGATATAGTGAAAATCCCCATCAACGGTATGAAACATAACACCATGATTATATGATTCTGCATAAATCAGCTTCTCAAAATAGATTACAATATAGACACCATTAAAATCCTTAATAGTAATGGATTTTGCAGAAGGTGCCTTAGGTGCAGACAAGTCATCAAGTGTTTTGAAAATAGCTGATTTTGAATATGGTTTCAATATATAATCAAAGCAGTGAATAGCATTTACGGCATTATATATTTTATCCTTATACCCTGTTATAAATAGTATAGGTGTTGATTGATATAAAGGATTAGCTCTTATTGATTCAGCAAGAATTAATCCATCAGTTTCATGTTCTTTCGTAAATTCAATATCAAGAAAAAATATATCTATCGTATTATTTGTAAATAAAGAAGTAGCAATTATAGTATCATTAGCAATGAAAAAATTCCATGAAGAATTATATTCTGAAATTATCATTTTCAATGCTTCTGCCTGTAAATTATCATCTTCTACTATTAAAATATTCATATTAATCTCCATTCCCTCAATACAATGCATCTTTAATATAAATGAGTAAGCATTAAATAGTCATATTGATATTATTTCAGCCCCATTTCATAGTTGCATAGTACATATGATAAATCAATATTATACAACAATAGTGAATTTAATATATTGTTTATGTTCAAGAATTTCATTATCCAGAGTTATTGTTCCGTTGTATTCGTCAAGTGCATTTTTCAGGTTAAATAGTCCGTAACCATGAGAGTTTACATCTATATTTTTCGTAGTGTAGCCCTTTTTAAAGAAATTTTTCACAATCTCCGGAGTAACAGTTGGTCCGGGATTAGATATTGAGAAATTAAGCTTATTATTACTACAGTTAATATCTATATAAATTATATCATTAGTATATGAATTTTCAATTGCGTTGTCAATTAATATACCTAATAATTCGACAAGAACGTACTCGGGTACAATAGTAATAATATTAAAGTTATGTATATTATAAGAAATATTAATTTGCTTAGCAACCGCTTTAAGGTGTTCGGTATAAATAAATCCGGCAATTAATTTAAGGTTAAAATCCAATAGAAAATATGGAGTATTTTCATTAGACAAAACGGAGATATTTTTGAGAATCTCTGCTTTTAGTTCATCAGGATTATCGCATGTAAGAGCAAGGGAATTAAGTGCATTTAAGTCATTTTTATATTGGTGTTGTCTGGCACGTACCTGGTCAACTAATTTATCAATTACGGGTAAATATTCATTATATTGTCTGATAATCTGTTCCTGGACAATAATCTTATGTTTTGAGTTGATTAAAGCAATATTAAAAAGTACAGCTATAACAACATAGAAAAATATAAGTGGATAATAAGCAATTGTTAGTTTTAAATCGACCTTCGAAACCGTAATAACAACAAATAAAGCAATGAAAATATTAAGAATTACAGCATTAAACCAAAAATCCCTTTTTAGGATAAATTGGTAAATAGGACTAAAATCTAGAAAATGAGTTGCTGCTAAAGTAATTATCAATGAAGCAATATTACCGAAAATCATTGTCGAATTATTAGAGATATCCGTTAACAGAAATCTAAAAGGGACTATTAGAAATGCTCCTAATATAGCAAACATTGAATATGAAATAATAACAAGATATAGTGTTTGCAAAAATTTCTTCCTGTATATTGCATATATAATCAGAAATAGAAATGGAATAGTAAAAATTCTTGAAATAAATGTATTAGTAAAATATTCAATTAGTGCATATGACTGAAAAGATAATGAAAATAAAATTAGTTTAGAAATATTAAAATGTATATGTTCCTTTGCCATATTTGAAATTAATAAACAAAAGCAGATGATTTCTATAATAATATTAAATTCGTTAAAAATTATATCAGTAAACATTTCCATTAAGCAAAATACCTCCCTGAAACCATATTGAGAATCAATAATGTAAAAAATTAATAATGTATTAAGATTAACCAATAGTATATTCGATTTTGAAAGACAGGTCAAACCTAAAAAGTTGTCGTTCAGGGCATGAGAATTGCAGTTCAGGGCAGATTGATGTCAAAATATAGAATTTTAGAAAAAATTATGCTATTAGTAAGGGTATGATGAATAGAATAAACAGACATATTACGGACAACTATATAAGGAAAATTAAAGCATCGAAAAAAGCATCGAAAGATGCGAAAGAGATGACTGATATTGACTACGAAAGAATATCATTTGGACTTAGCATATTGCTTAATAAGGTAGAAGAAACATTACTTATAGGAGTATTTTTTGCTATAAGAGGAAGTCTTAAGGAATTAATTATTTCAATGATTGTGCTAAAGGCAATAAGGTTGTATGCAGGTGGGATTCATATGAAGAAAGAATATCAGTGTTTTATAGTTACTTTCATATATTTCTATAGTGTAATTTTTCTGTCAGAAAAAATATATCTATCATCAGAACTAAGTATTATATTACAGGCATTTTCGTATATGGCAGTTTTAATTCATACACCAATTGAGTCGAGATTAAGACATATAACGGATAAAAAGAAGATTATTCTGCTAAAAATTAAAGTGACAATCAGCTTTATACTAATCTGGATATCAGAGATTATTTTGATGAAATACAGTAATCTTATAAGCTGGTCATTAATCCTTATATTAGTGGAAAATATTGCGTATGAGTGCATAAAACTGTTTAGAGATGTGAAGAAAAAGGAGGCTACTTATGAAAAAGATTTATGAAAAATTATTAGGCAAATGTTATTAGCTGTTTTGATGGTATGAGGTAAATAAAAGTTATAAAAATAAAAAAAGTTGTCGTTCAGGGCATGAGAATTGCAGTTCAGGGCAGATTGAGTCCGAATTATAGAATTTCAACAAAATTTATGTTATTAGTAAGTGTGTGATGAACAGAATACGAAGAAGATGTACATATAATATTCTAATCATCATATAAAGGTATTTGAATGTAAATACTTTTATTCAAAGCAGTTAGTAATTCTGACTTATGCAATTATAAATTGAATCAGAGTCGGAAAATGTAATTGCTCAGAAATATCAGGACAAGGAGGTGAAATCTATGATGAACATAAAAGAGAATATCATTAATCTCTTAAACAATGCATCAAAAAAGACAAGCGATAAATTCGTTATTGGAGATGAATGTTTAGCTTGGTGGGGTGAACCAGAAGTATCAGAGAAGTTAATGAACTATTATAATCAGAAAAATGAAAATGAAAGGTAGGAGACGTATGAAGAAAGCTTATAAAAAAATAATTAGTGGAATGTTATTAGCAGTTTTGATGGTTGGAGGATTAACAAAGGTAAATGCATATGCAGCAAGTGATGATTGGTATACATATTATAATGATGCTAGAAATAAGCAATTAAATAGTTATTGCACGGTATCATACTCAAGAGGCAAGTATACAGCAGAAATTACATCAATTGGTGGTAATGGATATAATAAAATTTTACCTATGAATGGAACAAAATTTAGTGGATCATCAGGTATGATTGTAAGTAATGCTGCAAAAAAAGCAAGTGTAACTGTTGTTGGAAGTTCCTCTAATGGAACAGCACAGTTTTCTGTTAGTTTAAATAACTATTCGAAGCCTACACATATATATGGAACAATAACAAGATAGCTATGCATTAACATAGGTACAGAATTAATGAAATTGATTCTGTACCTATAACATTATGAACTCTCGGAATCTTGAGTAGTTCATGCCAGCTAAACTCTGGCAAGTACTTTGAAAAGTAAATATTATCATTGGAACGGAAAAA
>OMVQ01000030.1 GCA_900314555.1 uncultured Eubacteriales bacterium
ATTTAGGGGGTAGTCACTTTTTTTGTGCAAATCCCTTTGAAATAAAGAAAATATATAGAAAAATGGTGGTATCATTTGACACTACCCAAGATTGCTAAGAGGGAAAATTATGAGAAAATCTATTTGAACGAGAAGTTAGACAGATTATATTCTGAAAATATTGAGCCGATGTTCTATGAAATATATGACAAGATGATTAAAGATTTAGAAGAGGAAAATAAAAAGTCAGTCATCTATACACATCACATTGATTTCGTTAATTTGAACAGAGGATATTATAAAGATGGAAGAGATTATGCAAATGAGAATAAAGATGATATTGTAGTAGATTATCTGGCAAGTATGACAGATGATTATTTTATAGATTTGTATAAATATCTGTTTCCTAAAGGAAAGTATTCGATTGAATATATTCCGTATTTTTAGATAATATAGTAATTTTGATTGTGAAATCATTTAGGAATTGTTTAGACATAATTTTTTGAAAATCAATAATTGACATTTACAAACAGCATTAGTATAATATTTTTCAAATGAGTAAAGGCTATGAAAGAGACAGTAAGTCTATGCAGAAAGTTTTAGAGAGTCCCGTATGGTGGAAAGGGATATGAGTAAGCATTGACCGAATATCACTCCGGAGCTGCAGTCCGAAATTATCGTAATAGATGCGAATCAGAAGAAGAGTAGAGACTGACGTATTTCCAACGTTAAAGGGAACGCATATAAACATCAGATTATATCTGATATAGTATGTCTGTAACAGGTGGTATAACGTTAGAGAGCTTTCGTCCTATTACAGGATAAGCTCTCTTTTTAGTGTATAGGATTAGGGCATCAAAAGTTCCTTTGAAACTCTAATCGGTATAGGAAATAAATTAAGAAAGGAATTTTAGAATGTACAAGAAAGTATCTACGAATCTCAATTTTGTTGAGAGAGAAAAAGAAGTTGAAAAATTCTGGAAAGACAACGACATTTTTAAGAAAAGTATGGAAAACCGTAAAGAGGGAGAGACATATACTTTCTATGACGGACCTCCAACAGCAAACGGTAAACCACATATCGGTCATGTTCTTACAAGAGTTATAAAGGATATGATTCCAAGATACAGAACAATGAAAGGTTATATGGTTCCAAGAAAAGCAGGCTGGGATACACATGGTCTCCCTGTAGAGCTTGAAGTAGAGAAATTATTAGGCTTAGATGGCAAGGAACAGATTGAAGAGTATGGTCTTGATCCATTTATTAAGAAATGTAAGGAAAGTGTATGGAAATACAAAGGAATGTGGGAAGATTTCTCAGGTACTGTTGGTTTCTGGGCTGATATGGATAATCCATATGTAACATATGATGACAATTTCATCGAATCTGAATGGTGGGCATTAAAACAGATTTGGGATAAGAAGTTATTATACAAAGGCTTTAAGATTGTACCTTATTGTCCTCGTTGTGGAACACCTTTATCAAGCCATGAGGTAGCGCAGGGATATAAAGCAGTTAAAGAACGTTCAGCAGTAGTACGTTTTAAGGTTGTAGGTGAAGATGCATATTTCCTTGCATGGACAACAACTCCTTGGACATTACCATCTAACGTTGCACTTTGTGTAAACCCTGATGAGACATATTGTAAAGTTAAAGTAGCAGACGGATATGTTTATTATATGGCAGAGGCTTTATTAGATAAAGTCTTAGGCGGTCTTGCTGAAAAGAAAGGTGTAGAGGGCAAGGATTACGAAGTTCTTGAGACATATAAAGGAAAAGACCTCGAATATAAAGAATACGAACCATTATATAAATGCGCAGGAGATGCAGCAAAGAAACAGAATAAGAAAGCTCATTTCGTAACATGCGACACTTATGTAACAATGTCAGATGGTACCGGTATCGTTCATATTGCACCTGCATTTGGTGAAGATGATGCTAAGGTAGGACGTAATTATGACTTACCATTTGTACAGTTTGTAGACGGTAAAGGTGATTTGACAGAAGAAACACCTTATACCGGATTATTTGTTAAGAAAGCAGATCCAGAGGTATTAAAAGATCTTGATGCAGAGGGCAAATTATTCGATGCTCCAAAATTCGAGCATGATTATCCATTCTGCTGGAGATGTGATACTCCACTTATTTACTATGCAAGAGAATCATGGTTCATCAAGATGACAGCCGTTAAAGATGACCTTGTAAGAAATAATAACACTGTAAACTGGATTCCTGAATCTATAGGTAAAGGACGTTTCGGTGACTGGCTTGAGAATATCCAGGACTGGGGCGTTTCTCGTAACAGATATTGGGGAACACCACTTAACATCTGGGAATGTGAATGTGGCTGCCAGCATGCTATTGGAAGTCGTGATGAGCTTGAGAAAATGAGTGGCAATCCTAAGGCTCAGACAGTTGAACTTCACAGACCATACATTGATGAGATAACAATTAAGTGTCCAAAATGTGGTAAAGATATGCACAGAGTTCCTGAAGTTATTGACTGCTGGTTCGACTCAGGTGCAATGCCATTTGCACAGCATCATTATCCATTTGAGAATAAAGACTTATTTGAGCAACAGTTCCCTGCACAGTTTATTTCAGAGGCTGTTGACCAGACAAGAGGCTGGTTCTATTCATTAATGGCAGAGTCAACATTATTATTTAACAAAGCGCCATATGAAAATGTAATCGTTCTTGGACACGTACAGGACGAAAATGGTCAGAAGATGTCTAAATCAAAGGGAAATGCAGTTGATCCATTTGATGCATTAAAGACACATGGAGCAGATGCAATTCGTTGGTATTTCTATACAAACAGTGCACCATGGCTTCCAAACAGATTCCATGATAAAGCCGTTACTGAGGGACAGCGTAAATTCATGGGTACACTCTGGAACACATATGCATTCTATGTACTTTATGCAAATATTGATGAATTTAATCCAATGAATTACACACTTGATTATGATAAATTAAGTGTAATGGATAAATGGTTATTATCTAAGTTAAATTCAACTGTTAAAGCAGTTGATGATAACCTTGATAAATACAGAATACCTGAAGCTGCAAGAGCATTAGATGAATTTGTAGATGAGATGAGTAACTGGTATGTAAGACGTTCAAGAGAACGTTTCTGGGCAAAAGGAATGGAGCAGGATAAGATAAATGCTTACATGACACTTTACACAGCATTGGTAACAATCTGTAAAGCCGCTGCACCAATGATTCCATTTATGACAGAAGACATTTACCAGAACTTAGTAAGAAGTATTGATAAAGATGCTAAGGAAAGTATACATCTTTGCGACTTCCCTGTAGTAAATGAGAACCATATCGATAAGAAGTTAGAAGAAGATATGGAAGATTTATTAGAGGTAGTTGTTATGGGACGTGCATGCAGAAATGCTTCTAATATTAAGAACAGACAGCCAATTGGCAAGATGTATGTTAAAGCTGATTTCAATTTATCAGAATTCTATACAGACATTATCGCTGATGAGCTTAACGTTAAAAATGTTGAATTTACAGATGATGTAAGAGCATTTTCTTCATACAGCTTCAAACCACAGCTTAAGACTGTCGGACCAAAATTCGGTAAACAGTTAGGAGAAATCAGACAGGCACTTTCAGCATTAGACGGAAATGCAGCAATGGACGAAGTTAATGCAAATGGTTCATTGAAACTTGATTTACCAAGTGGCGAAGTTGTTCTTGAAAAAGATGATTTACTTATCGACATCGCCCAGACTGAGGGTTATGTATCACAGAGCGATAACAAGATAACAGTTGTTCTTGATACAAATCTTACACCTGAACTTCTTGAAGAGGGCTTTGTAAGAGAAATCATCAGTAAGATTCAGACAATGAGAAAAGAAGCCGGCTTTGAAGTTATGGATAAGATTACAATCTATGCTAAAGGCAATGATAAGGTTGCAGACATAATGACAAAGAATAAAGATGGCATTATTTCAGAAGTTATGGCAACTGACTTAGTTATTGGTTCAGTTGATGGCTATGAGAAAGAATGGAACATCAATGGCGAAGACGTTGTAATGGGCGTTAAGAAAAATTAATTATTAAAATATTATGATGTCGGGGCAAAAGGTCTAAACCCACATGAGCTTGCTCATAGGTGGGTTTAGATTTTGGTAGAATTGTGGAAGTGCGTAGCACGAAACAATTCGTAGGCATCAAATATCGGGGCTTTTGCCCCCGACATCATTTCGTTGAGTTTCGTTGATTTATTATTGAATTATAATTAAGTTAAATAAAAACTGCTGTGTGGCAAAATTCTTGCACATAGCAGTTTTTTTCGTTATTATATACTTAATAATATTATTTGTTCTGAACCTTATTATTTATTTAAACAGCATTTTAAGGAAGACTTCTGAATGAAATTATTAATAGCAAAGAATAATGAGAAAGGCGTTTAGAAAGGAGAAATTAGATGAAGATAGAGTATTATTTATTACCGGAAGCTGATTATAAAGGACAATATGACAGAAAAGAGGGACACTTTATAATTAAGACAGGGACTATCGCAGATATGATACACGATAGTAAAATGCTTTGGGGCTTCGATTTTGATAAATGTATTCCGAGTTATGAGAGGTTGAACGATATATTGAAAGAGGGATATTTTCAAAGATTAGCTGAATGGGAACCGATAGAGATTGACAGGGAAGAATATAATACAATTGTTGAAATGTTATTGGATATACAGATGGATAGACCATATAGAGTTGAAATGTGAAACTGAAAGTGTGGATGAGCAAATAGCTTTTATGGCAAATGAGAAATCGTCTCTTTGCAACAAGTCGCTCAGAAATGGAGGTGCGGTATGAGAATTAAATTAAAAGAATATAAAGAACTTATATGCGTGATAGGTGTAGTAATCTTAGTGGCAGCCATTATTTTTGTGAGAAAATATAATGGTAATAAGACGGATAAAGTGGAAGATATACATATAGATGTTGATGCCGAGGATATACAATATGCAACAGTATCAGGCAGAGGACACAAATATACAATTTATAATAAAGAAACAATACAAGAGATAATAGAAAAAATTAATGCTGAAACTATAGTAAAGAATGGTAAGAAACATCAATTTTCAACAAGTGATTATGGAATAGGTATTTATACTGCCAGTGGTGAACATATTGGGCTGGTTATAGGAAGAGAATCGGCAGGATATAATGGCAGGAAATATTATTTTCAAGATGAGGGAAAACTACAAGATGAAATAAGAGACATGCTAAAGTATTGCGGAAAAGATTTACCAATAATAAAAGCAGATGAAGAAGTTGAATTCAGTGCAAAAGGAATAGAACTTACACAAAGCGAAGCAATTGGTGAATATAATACATTGTTAACTGCAAAACCTATAGAAAAGGAACAGTTTAAAGATAGTGAGCAATATTATTGTATAAAAACTGCATATTCACAGGAAATATATGTCTATTATGTTGAAAATGAGATATACATAAAATATACAGATTATCATGCCGGAGTGTCAGATGTCGATGAAAATGGAAATGAGGTACCGATTGTAAAGCAGTGGTATTATGTAATTGATAAGATATAACAATAAACATTTACTTTAAAATCAGCTTAAATATATGTTTTTGGAAAATCAAATTTTAGTGAAAAACTGACCAATTGTATAATTTATCTCCTAATATGATTGAAAATAATAAAAAATCACGATATAATATACCTTATATTGGGAATTAGCAAAATATTATGTATTAAGAGAAGGATTTTGCGAATTATATATTACAGTTGCAACAAGGAGTGGTTGCAGAATGGAGGATTATAATGGATACTTTTTCCAAAGCAGAATTCAAAAAAGAAGTAAATGATTATGTGAAGATTACTTCACGTAAGACATTAGATGAAGCATCACAGTTAGAGAAATATCAGGGTGTTGCTTATGCACTGAAAGATTTTATCATTGACCAATGGATTGCAACTCATAAAGAATATGAGAAACAGGACGCTAAGACAGTATATTATCTGTCAATGGAATTCCTTATGGGTAGAGCATTAGGAAATATTATTATAAATCTTGCAGCAAGAAAAGAGATTAAAGAAGCCATTGAAGAATTAGGACTTGACTTAAATGCTATTGAAGATCAGGAACCTGATGCAGCGCTTGGTAATGGTGGTCTTGGACGACTTGCAGCATGCTTTTTGGATTCTCTTGCAACTTTAGGATATCCTGCATATGGTTGCGGAATCAGATATAAGTATGGAATGTTTGAACAGAAGATAGAAGATGGTTATCAGGTTGAAGTGCCTGACAACTGGTTAAAGAATGGTAATCCATTTGAAGTAAGACGTGAAGAATATGCCTGTGAAGTTAAATTTGGTGGATATATCAGAGTAGAGCGTGGAGAAGATGGAAGAGAGCATTTCATTCAGGAGAATTATAGCTCTGTAAAGGCTATTCCATATGATTTACCAATCGTAGGATATGGTAACAACGTAGTAAATACACTTAGAATCTGGGATGCTGAACCAATGCAGCATTTTATGCTTGATTCATTTAATAAAGGTGATTATCAGAAAGCAACAGAACAGGAAACTCTTGCTAAAAATATTGTTGAAGTATTATATCCTTGCGATGACCATTATGCAGGTAAGGAATTAAGACTTAAACAGCAGTATTTCTTCGTATCAGCAAGTGTACAGACAGCAATTAAAAAATATATGGATAATCATGATGATGTCAAGAAGTTATATGAGAAAGTTGTATTCCAGATGAATGATACTCATCCAACTATAGCAGTTGCGGAGATAATGAGATTATTGATGGACGAATACGAACTTAACTGGGATGAGGCATGGGACGTAACAACTAAATGTTGTGCATACACAAACCACACAATTATGAGTGAAGCACTTGAGAAATGGCCTATAGAATTATTCTCAAGATTATTACCAAGATGTTATCAGATTGTTGAAGAGATTAACAGAAGATTTGTACTTGAGATTCAGAATAAATATCCTGGTAATCAGGAGAAGATTGCTAAGATGGCAATTATATATGACGGACAGGTTAAGATGGCTAATCTTGCAATCTGTGCAGGATTTTCTGTAAATGGTGTTGCAAAACTTCATACAGAGATACTTGAGAAACAGGAATTAAAAGATTTCTATGAAATGATGCCACAGAAATTCAATAATAAGACAAATGGTATCACACAGAGAAGATTCTTATTACATGCTAATCCATTATTAGCTGACTGGGTAACAAGTAAGATAGGTGATGACTGGGTAACAAATCTTGCACATATTAAGAATTTAGAGATATATGCAGATGATAAGAAGTGCCAGAAAGAATTTATGAATATTAAATACCAGAATAAGGTAAGACTTGCAAAATATATTAAAGAGCACAATGGAATAGATGTAGATCCACGTTCGATATTTGATGTTCAGGTTAAACGTTTACATGAATATAAACGTCAGCTTCTTAACATTCTTCATGTAATGTATTTATACAATGAGATTAAAGAACATCCTGATATGGAATTTTATCCAAGAACATTTATATTTGGTGCAAAAGCAGCAGCAGGTTACAGAATTGCGAAACTTACAATTAAGCTTATTAACAGCGTAGCAGATGTAATTAATAATGATAAATCAATTGATGGTAAAATCAAGGTTGTATTTATAGAGAATTACAGAGTATCAAATGCTGAGATTATATTTGCGGCAGCAGATGTAAGTGAACAGATTTCAACAGCAAGTAAGGAAGCATCAGGAACAGGTAATATGAAATTTATGTTAAATGGTGCACTTACACTTGGTACAATGGATGGTGCAAACGTAGAAATCGTAGAAGAAGTTGGCAAGGAAAATGCATTTATCTTCGGTATGAGTTCTGATGAAGTTATCAATTACGAGAACAATGGCGGATACAATCCAATGGATATCTTTAATAACGATATGGACATCAGAAAAGTTCTTATGCAGTTAATCAATGGTTTCTATTCACCACAGGATCCTGACAGATTCAGACCTATTTATGATTCATTATTAAATACTAATTGCACAGACAGAGCAGACAGATACTTTATTCTTAAAGATTTCAAGTCATATGATGAAGCACAGAAGAAAGTAGAAGCAGCTTACAGAGATGAAGCAGGCTGGGCTAAGTCAGCAATTATCAATGTAAGTAATGTTGGTAAATTCTCATCAGACAGAACAATTGAGGAATATGTTCAGGATATCTGGAAACTTGATAAAGTAAAAGTTGAGGTTTAGTTGTAAGAAATATATAATGTTATTTTTAAGACAATTTAAAATATATGACTTAAGATTTTTAGGTATATCGTCATAAATATATAAAATGAGCTATACACAATTCAATTAATGAAAAGTGTATGGCTCATTTTTTATAAATTTAATTTGTCAAGGACTGTTTTAAAAGAAAAATTGCAGTTCAGGGCATGAGAATTGCAGTTCAGGGCAGATTGCTTCTGAAATATTGAAATAGATATTGCAATATGTTATATATGGAGTAATCAATTAATTAAATAAATATATTAAACAATGAAAATTTATCGGTTGCAAACGATAATAGAATGGAGGTAAAAATGAGAAAACACAGAGGAAAAGGCTTAAAAAGAATATTTTCAGCATTTATGATGCTGATGTTTGTATGTGCATAGTTTATGATAGATGCACATGCTAAAGGTAATGTTACAGATGAAGCTTATGGTTTTAGTTTTAGTGATTATTCGCCATATAATGGTTGGGTGACAACTAAACGAGCAAAACAGGATTATACATCATCGTATATGAAATGTACTTATGTAAGTAAAACAAATTATTCATATACTGCATGGGTGGTTGCAGCGGATAACTCGGAATTTGGAATTGATGTTGGAAGTAAAAAATATGTATTCCTGGCAGGAAGTGAAAGGTGGATGGTTAATTATGTAAAGGAAAAGGGATATAGCTATGCAAGAATAGAGGGAATGCCAAATCAAAATGGTTATTATAAAGTAAGTGGAGTATGGAGTCCGGATAGCGTATAAATAATATAATTGCTGACAGTCTTACATTTGAATGTAAGACTGTCAAATCAAGAGAAACGGAGCGTTTATATGAAATATTGTAAAATAAAAACAATAATTGTATTTTCTACAGTTTTGATATTATTATCCTCTTGTAGTAATAAATCTGAAACTGAATCAAAAGAGAATGAGAGTAAATCAGAAAATACAAGTTATGTCTTTGAATCAGTAGATACAGAAGATACAAGTACAGAAGAAATCAGCACAGATGAGGCAGGTAACATTATTCAGGAAGAAGAAAGTAAATTTCCAAGACCAGATGTAAAAATTAAAAAAAGCAATATTTATAAAATGAACGATGTGGTAGAAATAAATGATGAACAATTTGACGATTCAATTAATCGTCTCAAATTTAAAATAAATAATGTAACAATTTCATCAGAGTTACCCGATGGAGTATCTAAAAATCAAGTGGATTATTTTCAGGAAAAGACAGATGAAACAGGTAAATTATTAAATAAAAAATATATAATCATTGACTTGCTAATAAAAAATGAATGTGATAAGAAAATATTTTACTATGTAAATTGTGGTAATTTTATTGAAATGTATCCTGATGGTAAAGTTATAGATTCTTGTAGTGAGGTAAGGTATCAGAATTATTATGATCCCACAACACAGGGAATTAAAGATGGATGCAAAGTGGACTTTGAGCCCAATGAGGAAAAATTAGTAAAAATTATTTATATCAGTAATATATCAATGTCAG
Source organism: uncultured Eubacteriales bacterium (assembly GCA_900314555.1). Classification (GTDB taxonomy): domain Bacteria; phylum Bacillota; class Clostridia; order Lachnospirales; family Lachnospiraceae; genus Bovifimicola. Next base: position 9,782 of record OMVQ01000030.1, read on the forward strand.
AATCAAAAAACTTATATTATATGATAGATATAGTAGGTAGCACTTCGTCAACAGATATAAAAGCATTCAAGATTGATATACAGAAATAAATAAGAGAAATGAGGAATGTTTAGACGTGAAAGATATGAAAGGCATTTTTAAAAATGAGATGAAGAGAGCATTTATAAATAGGAATATGTTTATAGCTGTCTTTATAGGCTGCGTAATTGCAGTAATGCAGGTGATTAAATGTAGTATACCGGCAATAGAATCTCTTAAATTATATGAGTTATATGGAAAGGCGGAATATCCGGACTCGTTGTTTAATACGTGGATAGGCGGGGTTGGATATACATATCATGCTACATTATATACTATATTAATTCCGCTTATTGCAATATTTCCGTATGCGGGAAGTTTATATCAGGATATAAAAAGTGGATATGTGAAAATCATATTTACAAAAGTTAGTAAGAAGAAGTATTTTGTATCAAAGATTATTGCTGCTTTTCTGAGCGGTGGAACAGCCGTTGTAATTCCACTAATTTTAAATTTGTTTTTGACAGCATTATTTGTACCGGCATTACGACCGGATGCATCTACTATGATGTTCTCAATTAATGATGGTTCAATGTTTAGTGATATTTATTATAGTAAACCATTTGTATATATATTGTTGTATATGTTGTTAATATTTATGATGGCAGGAGTATTCTGCGTAATGTGTCTTGCTGTCAGCTTTCTTGTCGATAATTATTTTGTAGTGCTGACATCAGTATTTATATACTATATTGTTGAAAATTATATTTGCCTGTATTTTTGGAAAACTATATATTCATTTGAACAGTTTTTCAGAATCGACCAGCCAGCAGCTGGCATTTCAATAGGCTTTGTCATTGGCAAATGTATGCTATTCTTTATAGTTTCATTGGGAATGTTAGTAGTGGAGGCAAAACGTGAAGAAATATATTAGCAGAATTAAGTTGTTTATGAATCTCAATCTGAAGATATATATAATTACTTTTGTTGCACTTATGATGTCAGATTATTCATTTATGTATAACGAGAAAAACATATCGTTTATGTCATTTGAGTTTTCTAAGGCTGACGTATTTATGTTATCAGTCAATGGTTACTATAGTCTGGCATTGGCGGTATTCGTGTATCTGATATTTATTAATTATAATCGTAACAATATAGAAAGAAGTGCGATGCTTAAATTTAGGAATTTTAATAATATCTGGATATGTAAATGCGTTGCTTTAATGGTGAAAACATTATGTTTTACATTAATATTTATGTTATCTGAATTCATTATTGCAATAAATTTATCAGACGGGAATAATTGTAACTTCAATAGTACAAGAAGTATATTCTATTATATAAATGAGGGTAAAATGCCCGACAGAAATATAAAATTATCATATATTATATGTGTAAGTAGTATATACATATTTATATTGTTTATGGCAATTGGAATGATTAATTTATTAATGAACTGGTTAGAAATAAATAAGCATATATCCTTGATTGTAACAATATTTCTGGTAATTGTCGTACAGGTCACAGGAATAATTAATACATATAATCTGTCCTATGATAAATTGCTTATGAGAACGGAATGGATATTTATGTATCTGGCAATTGTAGTGATATTAAGCATATTTATTGGAAGTCTGTATTGCAGAAAAAAGGAGTGCATAAATGCGTAACAGGATATTTCTAAGGCTGATTAGAAGAGATACAAAAGAAGTATTCAGAAAGAATTTAATATTTATCGTATTTCTTATAATATTCTTATTTATGGAAAATATGAATCTGAGAAATACATTTACGGATATGGGTTATTCAGTAAAAGACATAGGTATATTCGACTTTTATGTATATTTATTCAGAGGAATGAAAGTCTATACTCCTGAAATTGGTGGAAGATTTGAAATAGAAATGGACTGGCTTATATTACAGATATTTCCGGTTCTGATTGTAATTTCGTATCTAAAGAGAGATTTATATCAGATGGGATATCAGACACTTATTAAATCAGGAAGTAGAAAATTATGGTGGAATGAAAAGTGTCTGTGGATATGTGAATTTGTCTTAATGATTTACGGAATTATATATGCGTTTGGTTTCATAAGTTATTACGGCAGCAGAAATACTATAAATAAATCATTGTGGGAAGAGTCATATGGAATAATATTTAAAAATTGTAGTCATATGGATTTTATTATGATGTTTGTGATATCCCAGATATTAAATGCAATGTTTATGACATTGTTTATTTCATTGATTAGCATAACGATTAATGAGATTATTGCAATAGTGGTCTGTGCATTTATAAATGTCATTACACTTTATTATACTACACCATATTTACTTGGTAACAATACAATGATTTTAAGAAATTCCATATGTATTATGGGAAAAATTAATATTAACCATTGTTATATTACATATTGTATATTGGTGGTTTTGGCTATTGTTATAGGGAATATTTATATAGAAAAATGTGATTTCAGAAATGCTGAAACACGCACAAGAGAATAGTTTAAAAATATAGATAAGAATGTTAAGAAAGGCAGATGGGTAAATTAAATGATAAAAATAGAGAATTACTCAAAGAAAATTAAGGATACAGTAGTTTTGGAAAATATAAATATGGTATTAAATGATGGAATGATATATGGTATTCAGGGCGAAAATGGCTCAGGCAAGACTATGTTAATGAGAGGTATATGTGGTCTTATAAAGGGAAGCGAGGGCTGTATAACCATTGATGGTAAAGTTATTGGTAAAGACATTTCATTTCCGGAAGACATAGGTGTATTGATAGAGAACCCGTCTTTTATTCCTAAATATACAGGTTATAAAAATCTGAAATTAGTTGCAGATATACAGGGAAAAGTTGATAAAGAAGAGATAATAAAAACATTACAAAAAGTAGGGTTAAAGCCCGATGACAAAAGAACTTACAAGAAATATTCTCTTGGAATGAAGCAGCGCCTTGGCATTGCATGTGCAATTATGGGTACACCAAAGCTTATTATTTTAGATGAGCCTTTTAATGGACTTGATGAAAAAGGTGTGCTGCAGATACGTGATGTTATCAAGGGACTTAAGCAAAAGAATTGCATAGTGATAGTTGCGTGTCATGATAAAGAACAATTAGAGTATTTGTCAGATGAGATATATGTAATAAAAGAAGGAAAATTGCAATAGATATAAATTGTCTGAAAGCAGGTTTTATACATAATGAGAAATATAAAGATATAGAGGTTGAAAAATATAAGTGCCAGAAAAGAGGTTGAAGTAATGAATAAACGATTGAAGAAAATATTAATTATATTAGGAAGTCTGATAGGGATTGCGGTTGTGGTTCTATCAGTAAAGCGTATCACATATATTAATAATAAATATCCTAATCCCACAATAGTAGTATTTAAGCAGGGAGAAGATATTCAGGGGAGTAATCTGAAGATAAAAGTTGTGGATAGCGATATAATGGACAAGGAAGTTTTTGAAAAAAACTATGCTGAATTTGATGAGAATCCTGATAATGAACAATTAATGAATCAGGAAATGAAAGTGATGGTTGTAAAATTTAATGTTGAAAATAACGGTGATAAAATCAGTAGATTTGTATTTGCCAATTTCATTGCACAGTCAGGAGGCTGGTCAAATGGCTGGAATCTTGAGATGTATCGAAAAATAAATGATTATAATGAAAATTCGATTGAAGTAAAACCTGGCGAAAGTAAGGAATTAAAGCTGGTATATTGTATGTATAAGAGCCAGTTTAAGAAAAGCCATTGGAACAATCTTGAATCAAGAAAATTCTACATTATTATGAGCAGCTATCCGGTGAATAACAGAATTGAATTGAGTATTAAGCGATAGGATAATATTATGGTGTCAAAATGGTGCGTTGTACCAAATATGCACAATATAAATTTTTTGATACTCTAATCAGGTATAAGAAATTAACGTGACATTAATTGGAGGGATTATGAGAAAATATTTAATAAGAAATCGAAGAAAGATAGGCATTATATTTATAATAGCCTTCTTTTTTATTATGTTTCCATATACTGTAACAATGATAAATTTTGGCAAAACCAGAGGTGTAGTATATGAACCTGAAACATATGGTAAAAGCGTGGTAATTAAAAATAATAATAAAACTATGGAAATAGATGTAGAAATGTTTGTGCCGCTTGTAGTATATTCAATGATGCCTGTCAAATATGAAAAAGAAGCTTTGAAAGCCCAGATGGTAATAATAAGGACATTTATTCTGTACAAAATGGGAGATAATAATTCAATAGATGCGGACGAACTTACATTGCCATATACTACATACAGTGAATTAGAAAAAAAATGGGGCAAAAAGTATGAGAAAAATTACAATTATACAATGAAGTTGTTAGTAGAAACGAATCGTGAAACTATCTATTATGATGGAAAAAATATTTGTCCATATTATCACGAATTAAGTGCAGGTGTAACGAATACAGGTGAAGAACCATATTTAAAAAGTGTCGATTCATCAGCAGATAAGGAGAATAAGAATTTCAATAAAATCGCATATTTTACAATGGACGAAATAAGAGAAAAATTAAAGAATATCATTAATCCGGATATAAGTGATGAAGATTTATCAGGCTCAATCAAAGTTAATTACGAGGAAAATGGCGAATATGTAAGGACTGTAAGCATTGGAGACAATATAATTCTTGCTAAAGACTGGTCAGAAATATTTAACCTGCCATCATATGCATTTGCAGTGGAGAACTTCTCGGGCGGCTTTAAAATGAGTTCTAAGGGAATAGGTGATGGCAAAGGCTTAAGTGTAAATGGTGCATTAAAAATGGCAGAAGATGGAAAAGGTTATAGGGACATTTTGAAATATTATTATTCAGATGTTGAAATCAGATAGAGAAAGGTAAAATAGTTTGCAATAAATATTACATTAATAGAAATAATTTATTTAAGAATAATTTTATAGAGTTTTCAAATGTAAGTAAAAATAGTATGTAAAAATATAATTTTGCAAATATATACCACGACAAACATATGCTACAACCAATATATGCCACGACAAATTTATATTGCATCAAAATGAAAAATGCAAAGAATAAATAATCTTAATGTGGGAACAATACCATTATACAAATATCTTTAAAATCAAACATATAGAATATTTGAAAGGATTGGTGTAATGGTGAGAGATAATTATAAAAAGAATCAGAAACGCAAAGAATTTATCATTGTGACATTTGCATGTTGTCTTTGTCTTTCGGCAATTGCAATAGGAACAAGTGTTATTAATAAGAAATCTGATAAAACCGAGAACGACACAAGTAATATTGTGAATCTGAATGAGACAACGAACAGATTAGAAAGAGACAGTGAAGAGGAGACAACGGAAAATATTGCTGTTGACGGTTCGGTAAATAAAGAGACGCCTGAAGACAATAATACATCGGGAATAAAGACAGATTCATCTGCATATTCTGACAAACATTCACAAAACGATGAAAAAAATAGCGGAGGAAACAATCAGTATAATAATCAAAATGGCAATGACGGCACTTCACAGACAGACTCTGATGACGAAGTAAAAGATGTGGCAGGAATGGTTTCTAAATTATCATTTGGCACAGACAGTAAATTAGGCTGGCCTGTTGAGGGAAGTATAATATTAGATTACAGTATGGATAGTACAATTTATTTTCCTACACTTGATTCTTATAAATGCAATCCCGCAATAGTTATCCAGAGTGAGGCCGGAACAAATGTCTTAGCAGGCGTTAAAGGTGTAGTTAAAGAAGTTTCTTCTAACGACGAAATAGGTAATTATATCGTATTGGCCCTTGGGAATGATTACGAATTAACTTTAGGTCAGCTAGAAAATGTGGAACTTAAAGAGGGTGATATGGTAAATGAAGATACATGCATAGGAGTTGTTGCTAATCCTACAAGATATTATTCAAATGAGGGAAGTAATTTATACTATGAGCTGACTAAAGCAGAAGAACCATGTGATCCATTGGATTATTTGTCATAATGAAAATGTAATATAATAAAAACACTTAAATATTGTGTAACTATTTAAAGCTACGTGAATAAAATATATCATAAAAAGATTAATAAAATTCGCATTTATCCATTATACAGTTTCAAATATGGGTAGTGCTTTAAATAGATAGCAGGCCATTGGCCTGCGATTACATATGTGGATAACGGAATAATAGTTGAAATAATTTAAGAATATTATGTAAATTTGCCAGATTTGTAGGTTTGGGTTGTATTTTATATTTTATAGAGATATAATAAATTCGCAAAAAATTTAGAAGACATAAAGTTGTATTTAGCACAAAGGAGATTTAACAAAATGCAGATAATCATAAGAGAATATAAAGAGAAAGATTTACCGGAAATGATTAGAATATGGAATGAGGTAGTAGAAGACGGAGTAGCATTTCCGCAGGAAGAATGTCTTAATGAAATAACAGGTAAGACATTTTTTGTAGGACAAACTTATGCAGCGGTAGCTGAAGATACAAATACAGGTAAAATTTACGGATTATATATTCTTCATCCTAACAATGTTGGTCGATGCGGACATATTTGTAATGCAAGTTATGCTGTAAGCAGAGATTCAAGAGGAATACATATCGGTGAAAAATTAGTGTCAGACTGTCTGATTCAGGGAAGAAAATGTGGCTATGGAGTGTTACAGTTTAATGCAGTAGTCGCAACTAACACACATGCCAGACATCTATATGAAAGACTTGGGTTTAAACAATTAGGTGTTATTCCAAAAGGATTTAGAATGAAAGACGGACATTATGAAGACATCTGCCCATATTATCATGAATTGTAGTAGATGTAAAACAGGAGTGGAAATTATGTTAAACTTCCACTCCTGAATTTTTATTACTTTAAAAATGAAATATTTAGGTAAATTATGCTCTGGATTAGCCGAAGTATCTCTTTAATAATCCCTCGAATGCTTTACCATGTCTAGCTTCATCTCTAGCCATTTCATGAACTGTATCGTGGATTGCATCAAGGTTTGCAGCTTTAGCACGTTTAGCAAGATCAACTTTACCTGCTGTAGCACCATTTTCAGCCTCTACACGTAATTCAAGATTTCTCTTTGTGCTGTCTGTTACAACTTCGCCGAGTAATTCAGCGAATTTTGCTGCGTGTTCTGCTTCTTCGTAAGCAGCTTTCTCATAGTACATACCGATTTCAGGATAGCCCTCTCTATGAGCTACTCTTGCCATTGCAAGGTACATACCAACTTCTGAACATTCGCCCTCGAAGTTAGCTCTTAAATCAGCGATGATATCTTCACTTACGCCTTTAGCAACACCTACAACGTGTTCTGCTGCCCAAGTTTTCTCACCTTCAGATACTTCTGTGAATTTATCAGCACCAACGCCACATACTGGACATTTCTCTGGAGCTGCATCTCCTTCATAAACATAACCACATACTGAACATACAAATTTTGACATAATTTTAATCTCCTTTTCTTAAATAAAATATTTTTGTTTAATAATATATTGTTGTTGTATTACATTTTCAAATTAATATTCGTGAATAACTTTTTATTAATTTGAATTAAAATCAATAATGATTACTGTTTTAGTATAACATAAAAAATCTGTTTGTCAAGAAGAAAATGATAATTATTTTCAATTATTTAATTTGCTTCTTTTTCAAGGCAGTTAGGACATTTGCCATAGAAGTAAATATTGTGACCACTTATTTTGCCGTTAAAATTAGTAGCGGCAAGTGTGTCGATAAAGTCGATATTCTCCATTTCTAAATCAATTACGCTATAACACTCCGAACATATGAAATGGTTGTGAGGCTTTGGATTGCCGTCAAAATGTTCGGAATTATCACCACATGATATCTTCTGTATTATACCGAGTTCAGCTAACAGAGAAAGGTTACGGTAGACTGTTCCAAGGCTTATATTAGGGAACTCTTCTTTTACTGCGTTGTAAATTGCATCAGCAGTAGGGTGGTCCTTTCGTGGTAATAAATAATTAAGAATCGCATCACGTTGTCTGCTTTTATTTAAGGTTCGTGTTGTTGCCATAATAATCCTCATTTCTGAGCGACTTGTTGCAAAGAGGCAATGAGAAATTCGCACAGGCGATTTCAAATCTGCCATAACAGTTATTTGCTTTCGCTCCGAAGTAAATAGCTGTGTGAAAATAAATACTTTATATTTTACAAAATTAATAATCAATCCTATTTTATTGTAAAATATTATTATATTAATGTCAATAAAAATATGTGATATATCCCTTTTGTGATTTTAATGCTTTAATTCATTAACGGAATGATTTGACATAATCAACAAAAAATCTTACTAAAATTATACATTTCGACGGACAAAGTGAAGCTTGTAGAAAAATAACGAAAATTTAATAAGAAAAAATGCAAAATTAGTTCACGATTTTTCTAATATATGTTATAATAATTGCATAAAACTACAGCGAGGTGATAGCGTGATTAAGAAAGAAATGATAGCCATGTTACTGGCAGGCGGACAGGGAAGCAGACTCGGGGTTCTTACAGCAAAGGTAGCAAAACCAGCAGTAGCCTTTGGCGGTAAGTATAGAATTATCGACTTCCCATTAAGTAACTGTATTAACTCGGGTGTGGATACAGTGGGGGTTTTAACGCAATATCAACCACTGCGACTTAACGCTCATATAGGTATAGGTATACCTTGGGATTTGGATAGAAATATTGGTGGTGTTACAGTATTACCACCATACGAGAGAAGTGGCAATAGTGAATGGTACACTGGTACAGCTAATGCTATTTACCAGAACCTGGATTACATAGATTCATATAATCCTGACTACGTTCTTATATTATCCGGAGACCACATTTATAAGATGGATTATGAAGTTATGCTTGATTATCATAAGGCTAATAAAGCAGATGTAACTATTGCTACTATGCCGGTACCTTATGAAGAGGCAAGCAGATTTGGTATCGTACTTACAGATGAAGACAACAGAATAACAGAATTTGAAGAGAAACCTGAGAATCCAAGAGGTAATCTTGCTTCAATGGGTATCTACATATTTAGCTGGCCTGTACTCAGGGAAGCACTTATTACAATGTCTAACCAGAGCAATTGTGACTTTGGTAAACATATTATTCCTTATGTTCATGGTAATAAGCAGAGATTATTTGCATATGAATACAATGGATATTGGAAAGACGTTGGAACACTTTCTTCTTATTGGGAAGCTAATATGGAATTGATAAATATAATTCCTGTATTTAATCTCTATGAGGAATTCTGGAGAATTTATACTAAGAGTGATACACTTCCACCACAGTACATTTCAGAATATGCTAAGGTAGAAAGAAGCATTATCAGTGAGGGTACAGACATTTATGGTGAAGTATATAATTCAGTTATTGGCGCAGGAGTTACCATTGAAGAGGGTGCAGTAGTAAGAGATTCAATTATTATGAAGAATACTGTAATTGGAAAAGGCAGTAAGGTAACGAGAAGCATCATAGCAGAGAATGTTAAAGTTGGACATGATGTAGAGATAGGTATCGGAGAAGAAGCACCAAGTAAGCTTGATCCTAAGATATATAACAGCGGTCTTACAACTATTGGTGAGAATACAGAGATACCTAACGGCGTTAAGATAGGTAAGAATATTGCTATTTCAGGTATTACAACAGCCGAAGATTATCCTGATGGAGTTCTTCAAAGTGGCGAATTTATTATTAAGGCAGGTGACGTGAGATGAGAGCGATAGGAATTATACTAGCTGGTGGTAATAATAACAAGATGAAGGAGCTATCATATAAACGTGCCATAGCAGCCATGCCGATAGCGGGAAGTTACAGAAGTATTGACTTTGCACTTAGTAATATGTCTAATTCACATATTCAGAAAGTTGCTGTACTTACACAGTACAATGCATTGTCACTTAATGAACATTTAAGCTCATCAAAATGGTGGGATTTTGGTAGAAAACAGGGTGGTTTGTATGTATTTACACCATCTATTACAGCAGAGAATGGTTTCTGGTATCAGGGAACAGCAGATGCGATTTACCAGAATATCAGCTTCTTGAAGAATAGTCATGAGCCATATGTAGTAATTGCTTCAGGTGATGGAATCTACAAGTTAGATTATAATAAGGTGCTTGAGTACCACATTGCCAAGAAAGCAGATATTACAGTTGTTTGTAAAGATTTTCCGGAAGGAACAGACGTAACAAGATTCGGTTGCGTTAAGATGAACGAAGACAGCAGAATTACTGAATTCGAAGAGAAACCTCTTGTATGCAATTCTAATACAGTTTCAACGGGTGTTTATGTAATCAGGAGAAGGTTACTTATAGAGCTGATTGAGAAGAGCGCAGCAGAGGACAGATACGATTTCGTTAATGACATTCTCGTAAGATATAAGAATGTTAAGAGAATATATGGGTACAAGCTTAATACATATTGGAGCAATATAGCTACAGTTGATTCATATTTTAAGACAAATATGGACTTCTTAAAACCAAGCGTAAGAGATTATTTCTTCAAACAGTATCCTGATGTATATTCAAAGGTTGATGATTTACCACCTGCGAAATACAATCCTGGTGCGATAGTTAAGAATAGTCTTGTAAGTAGTGGCTGTATCATAAATGGTGTTGTAGAGAATTCTATTTTATTCAAGAAAGCATATATAGGAAATAATTGTACAATCAAGAATTCAATTATTCTTAATAATGTTTATATTGGCGACAATACATATATCGAGAACTGTATTGTAGAAAGCCGCGACACAATCAGAGCAAACGCAACATATATAGGAAATAATGGCGATATCAAGATAGTAGTTGAGAAAAACGAAAGATATAGCCTATAGAAAACTATAATAATGCGTTGGGAAGGGGACACAAAATGCAGATTACAGATGTCAGAGTGAGAAGAGTTTCAAAAGATGGTAAAATGAAAGCGATTGCATCTATTACATTGGATAATGAATTTGTTATCCATGATATAAAAGTAATAGAGGGCGAGAAAGGATTATTCATTGCGATGCCTAGCAGAAAAGCATCAGATGGTGAATACAGAGATATTGCCCATCCTATTAATTCAGATACAAGAGCCAGAATACAGAGTGTAGTTCTTAAGAAATATGATGAAACGGAACTTGAAGAAGTTGAAGCATAGTAAGTATTAAGAAAAGATATTGGACTGTCGCATTGCGGCAGTCCTTTGTTGGCGTATGGACCTAAAAAATACGCTAGAAAATATAGCTATGAAGATATTTTTAACTGCAAATTGTCTAAATGTGATATATAATATAGACATCTTTAAGTATAGAACTTTAATTATTTGAAATGCGTAATTACAAGGAGGCAACTATGATAATCATAGCAGGTTTGGGTAACCCCACTGATAAATATAGAGGAACAAGACATAATGTCGGTTTTGATGCGATTGACAGAATTGCGAAAGATAATGACATACTTGTTGAGACATACAGACATAAGGCATTGTGTGGAAAAGGAATAATAGGTGGTCAGAAAGTGCTTATTATGAAGCCACAGACATTTATGAATAACAGCGGTGAAGCAATCAGGGAAGCAATGGACTTCTATAAGATTAATCCTGAGGACGAGCTTATAATTATCTATGATGATATAAGCCTTGCTGAGGGCAAATTAAGAATAAGAGCTAAGGGAAGTGCCGGAGGGCATAATGGAATTAAAAGCATAATTGCACATACAGGTACGGATAAATTCAAACGTATAAGAATCGGAATTGGTGAGAAGCCTGATAAAATGGACTTGGCAGATTATGTATTAGGACATTTTAGTGCGGCTGACAGAAAATTAGTCGATGATGGCATAAAAAATGCATCAGAAGCAATTAATATAATTATAGAAAAAGATATTAACGCAGCAATGAATAAATTTAATTAATATATGAGAGGATTCGGGAATGAAAACTTTTGAAGAACCCTTGTTAGAATATAGTGAATATATTCAGCTAATGGATAGACTTGATAAAGATAAGAAAGGTAATATTGCATTAGGAGTAACCGGCTGTGTCGATTCACAGCAGGTCAATTTTATGAATGGAATTACCTCTAAATACAAATACAGTGTCGTCGTAACTCACAACGAAAAACGCGCCAGAGAGATTTACGAGGACTATTTGTTGTACAATAAGAACACTATCCTGTATCCTGCGAAAGATTTTATATTTTTTAATGCGGACATTCATGGCAATCTGACACTTACTGAAAGACTTAGTGCAATCAGACGAATTATCGAGGATAAGGATACTGTTATTGTAACAACAATTGACGGACTGATGGATAAACTTATTCCGATAGATATTATTAAGGATAATCTTATTCATATTAATATGGAGGAAAGAATTGATTTAGATAAAGTCCAGGCAAAGCTTGTTAATATGTCTTATGAGAAAGTCAGTCAGGTGGAAATGAGTGGACAATTTGCTGTAAGAGGTGAGATTCTTGATATATTTCCAATGGCTGAGGATACACCGGTCAGAATTGATTTATGGGACGATGAGATAGATTCAATAAAATATTTCGACGTTGATAGCCAGCGTTCGATTGAAAATATAGGTGAGATAACGATTTATCCGGCAACGGAATACATTCTTGACAAGGAAATGATTAGCAACGGAGTAAAAGCCATTAATAAAGAGATGGAGAAAATTGAGAAGAAATTCCGTGAAGCTATGAAAACTGAAGAGGCACACAGGATTAAAACGATTGTTAAAGAATTCACAGAACAGTTAGAACTTGGTAATACAAATGTTGCGATTGACAGCTTTATTAATTATTTCTATAAGGAAATGTCATCGCTCATAGAATATTTAGAAGATAAAGATGTAGTCTATATATTTGATGAGCCATCAAGACTTGCGGACAGAAGTGAAACCATAGAGAAAGAATTCAGAGAGAGTATGTCTAACCGATTAGAGAAGGGTTACATACTTCCGGGACAGGCAGATGTTATGCATACCTATGGGCAGCTTCTTGCAATGACAGGCAATAAGCAGAGGATTGTATTTACGACCTTAAGTCAGAAGATTAAGAACATTGATATTAAGGAAACATTTCATATAGAAGCGAAAAATATTGTGTCATATAACAGTAGTTTCGAGCTTCTTATTAAAGATTTGAAGAACTATAGGAAAAAGGGCTACAAGATTCTGATACTCACTAATTCGAGAACCAAGGCTGAGCGTCTTGCAGATAATATCAGGGATTATGAAATGGAAGCATTCTATTCCGAGAACCCTGAAAGAGTATTAAAACCTAAAGAGATAATGGTGTCTTATGGTAATCTTCATCAGGGATTTGAGTATCCGCTTATTAAATTCATCGTAATTACGCAGTCGGATATATTTGGTAAGGAGAAAGCCAGAAAGAAACGTGCCAAAAAGCAGTATTCAGGCAGTAAGATACAAGATTTCTCGCAGCTTAATATCGGTGATTATGTTGTACATGAGAATCATGGATTAGGAGTCTATCGTGGTATCGAGAAGATAGAAGTCGATAAGGTTATCAAGGATTATATTAAGATAGAATATGCAGGAAACAGTAATCTCTATATTCTTGCGACACAGTTAGATTTAATACAGAAATATTCGGGTGCTGATGCCAAAGTTCCTAAGTTAAATAAACTTGGAACACAGGACTGGGTTAAGACTAAGACTAAGGTTAAGGGTGCAGTTAAAGACATTGCTAAAGATTTAGTAGAAATATATTCAGCCAGACAGAACCAGAAAGGATATGAATTCAGCCCTGATAATGTATGGCAGAAAGAATTCGAGGAAATGTTTCCTTATGAAGAGACTAATGACCAGTTAGCTGCGATTGAAGATACTAAAAAAGATATGGAAAGCAGCAGGATAATGGACAGACTTGTATGCGGAGATGTCGGATATGGCAAGACAGAGATTGCCATAAGAGCAGCATTTAAGGCGGTTCAGGACGGTAAGCAGGTAGCAGTACTAGTTCCGACTACCATTCTTGCACAACAGCATTACAACACATTTAGCCAGAGAATGAAAGATTATCCTGTAAGAGTAGATATGCTGTCGAGATTTAGAACAGCATCAGGTGCAAAAGATACGATTAATGGCCTTAAGACAGGTGAAGTAGATATCGTAATCGGAACACATCGTCTGTTATCTAAGAATATTGTATTCAAAGATTTAGGCTTATTAATTGTAGATGAAGAGCAGAGATTCGGTGTTACGCATAAAGAGAAAATCAAGGCAATGAAGAAAGAAGTAGATGTTCTGACTCTTACCGCAACACCAATACCTAGAACACTTCATATGAGCCTTGTGGGAATAAGGGATATGAGTGTCTTAGAAGAGCCTCCTGTAGACCGACTTCCGATTCAGACTTATGTTATGGAATATGATGACGAGATGATTCGTGAAGCAATCAACAGGGAAATGAGTCGTGGCGGACAGGTGTATTATGTATACAACCGGGTAAATGATATCGATGAAGTGGCAAGCCGAATTGCAAAGCTTGTTCCTGATGCAAATGTTGTATTTGCACATGGACAGATGAATGAAAGACAGTTAGAGCAGATAATGTATGACTTTATCGAGGGCGAAATAGATGTGCTTGTATCGACTACAATTATCGAGACGGGATTAGACATTTCTAATGTTAATACGATAATTATTCATGATGCTGATAAGTTCGGATTGTCGCAGTTATACCAGCTTCGAGGAAGAGTCGGACGTTCTAATCGTACATCTTATGCATTTCTTATGTATAAGAGAGATAAGATGCTAAAAGAAGTGGCAGAAAAACGTTTGCAGGCAATCAGGGAATTTACGGAACTTGGAAGTGGCTTTAAGATAGCTATGCGAGATTTAGAGATTCGTGGTGCGGGCAATGTCTTAGGTGCAGAACAGCATGGACATATGGCAGCAGTCGGATATGACCTGTATTGCAAATTACTTAATGAAGCGGTATCTGTAGAGAAAGGTGAGCAGGTACGTGATGACTTCGAAACTAAGATTGACCTGAATGTTGATGCATTTATTCCACCGTCATATATAAGAAATGAGATGCAGAAGCTTAACACCTATAAGAAGATTGCAAGTATTACTTCGGAAGAGGAATATAGTGATATGCAGGACGAATTAATTGACAGATTCGGTGAAATGCCTAAAAATGTTATGAATCTTCTTGCAATCGCACTTATAAAAGGAATGGCACATAAGGCATGGATAACAGAGATAACAAATGATGACGGAAATATCAAGATTATCATGTATCGAAATGCCAATATTGACACTACTAAGATTCCAGAGATAGTGGATAAATACGCAGGTAAATTGAAATTTATTCCTGAAGCTAATCCATATTTCATCTATTATAATGATAAAAAGATAAATGATATGGAAGTATATAGAAAAGTATTGCAGGAAATAATAGAAGATATAAGTCATTTAGATAATTCATTGGCAGATAACTGATATATCAGAATGAGGATTGCAGTTCATATGTTGGGATTTTACTTAGATGGTAGGATATTTATATATGAACTGTAACCAGATATTTTGACGTTAATTAATGTATGAAAATTAACAGGGAGTGGTAGATATTAAGGTCAGATATGTTTTAGGTTATATATTTGGTGCAGTGGTGTTAGCAATATTAGTGATACTGATAATTGAGAAATATTTTATGTGAATGGAAGATATGGTTAAATGGGTAATAAGGTATATTATTGAGTGATGAAATAACAACAAAATAATGCAGAGATATATAGTCATTTACAACTATATATCTCTGCATTGTATTTTTGATTTTAAGTAAAGTCTAAAATATCCCGATTAAAACATTAATCGGGATATTTTTATAATTCATATATCTAAGTATCTTAATCATCAGAATAATTTGAATCATTAGAACTTGAATTATCATCACTATTATTTGTTGGTGGATATACACCTGTTTCATCAATAAGATAATCATTTATCTTTGTAACCATACTTGATGGTGTATATGATTTATCAGGGAATAAGAACTGGTGTAATCGTATAACATTCTGTTCAAGTCCCATTGGAACTACATAACCATAATATGCTTCTCCTCTTTCAGGAGTATAAGTATCATATGGGAAACCTATTGTATCTTTAAGCTTACAATCTACAGCCACTGTAAGAAGATCAACGATTCTGTTCCATGGTATGTTAGTTGATAAAATCTTTGAACCATTAATATCATTTTCTTTAATAATAGTGTCTGCCACTTTAAGCAATTGGTTAACACCTGCTGACTGGGCTTTTTCTAATATCTTAGTGAGGATAAGTCTCTGTCTGGCTGTTCTACCATAGTCGTTATGATAAACAGTTCCATCTGCTGCTGTAAATGGTGAGTATCTTATACGACAATATGCTGTTGCCTGAAGTCCTGAAAGATGAACATTACCTGATTCCTCTACATCAGGAGCATCCATACCTGTAATTAATCTCGTTTCAGTAAGATAACCACTGATATAGAAAGCTTCCTCATCAGTTATGGTTATATCAACGCCGCCAAGTGCATCGATTATTTTAGCAAGTCCCTGGAAGTTAACAAGTGCATATTCCGTAATATCAAGGTCAAAGTTGTTGTTAAGCATATTCAATGCACCCTCGACACCGTTTCTAAAGAATGCAGCATTTGCCTTTTCGTAATCGATATCTCCATCGGTTGTAGTCATACGGAGTAATGAATCACGATATACAGAGACTAGATTTACATCATGTGTTTTATTATTAATGCTTACAATCATAATAGTATCTGTATGTGTACCACTTTCAAATTCTCCATCTCGTGGATCGATACCGAATAATGCAATATTAGTATATCCATCACCTAAGTCAACTGTTTTAATTTTGTCCTTATCCGTTGTAGTATCTAATACGTTTTTATCATAATCATCTTTATAGAGAGATTTTAACAAACTCTGTCCGGCAGGACATTTTGTAAAAGTTTTGACTATAAATGATTTGGAATTAGGCATAAGATAAATCGAAACACAGACAATTACAAGCAATAGTACAATTGCTTCGATTGTAAGAAGCGCTATTCTTCTTCTCTTTTTTCTTTTTTTTCTTTTAAGTCTTTCGGCTTTTGATGTTGAAGTTGCCATTGTTTACCTCGTTTCTAAATAAAAATTTCTATGTTTATTTTGTAAAGTTATAATTGTTATGAATATTATCTGCAATAATAAAAATAAGATGAGGGCAGAAAATATTATCTGCCAACGAATACAGAGATTTAATAATCATTTATCAATAAGCAAAACTAAGTATACTTTATTACAATTCTAATGTAAATATATTTATAAATATCTTTTGTAAAAATAATGTAAAAATAAATACTATTCTGACAAATTAAAACCATTAAAGACATGAAGCAGAGGATCATAATGGAATACTATATTGGAGTCAGAAAGAATCAATAAGAATTCATTCTTGGTTTCGACAATCTGATAAGAGTTCTGATCATCATTTGTGAAATCGGCATCCCTGTATTTAAAATATTTATCATAATTATCCTCGTGTTCTTTTTCAAGATCCTCTATATCATAGTCATAGGAATCGTCGTCCATTACATATTTCTCATAATAGTCATTCGTATAATTAATTGAAATATCAAAACTGCTTTCAACATTTTCTTCTAAATTTACGCCGATATCAGAAGATGAAGAAATATTAAGGTAATAATTCTTCAGAAAATCATTCAGAAATAAAATGTCATTTACTAATAGAAGCAGTGTATCTCTGTTATTCTCAGACACTAAGCTACTAAGTACCTTGTTGCCATTTTGCATAACTTCATCAGTGTAGCTATCTGAATTATTAATTCTCTGGCATTGGAATGAGTACAGAAAACCGGAACTATCAAATGAAAAATCAAGGTCAAATGAATAGTTATCAATATTTATTCTTCCTTTATAGAAGAAATAAGTTGTACTTCCGGAATATACTGTTACATAATTGCCAAGATTAGTGAAGTCTATAACCGTAGATAAAGAGATATCATTTGCTGCCATATATTTTCTTAAATCAGGTGAAACAGTACGATAGAAAAAGTATCTCAGATAATCATAAAGGTTGCCTGTATCTACTATGGAAGAAAGTGTTATGTCATAATTAAATTCATCAACATTATTGAGATAAAAGTCTGAATAGGTCATGGCATCTACTGAATCATTCGCATAGTTCCATGGAAATAAAGTAACATCATTGTCAGTTTGTGAATAGAATATATATGAATCATTCTTCTCTACCGCAACAGGTGATATCTTATTATCGTATCTGATAATGAAATTACTCGCTTTCGCAAGGATTGTATAGCCTGCAATGATTATGACAGAGGCAAAAATAATTGTTTTAATAAATGGAAAAATACTATTTTTAAGCTTCATCAACTTCAAGTCCTTTCATTACAATAGTCACAGTAGTTCCTATGCCTTTTTCACTTTCAATAATTAATTTGGCATTATGAATTTCACTTATTCGCTTACATAATGCAAGTCCAAGACCTGCACCGCCTGCCTTACGGCTTCTGGCTTTATCTATCATATAGAATGGTTCGGTTATTTTATTCAATTCTTTCTTATCAATACCGATTCCCTCATCACGCACAGATATGTTAATAATGCCATTTGTAAATCTTTCATCAATATAGATTGTATTATCTTTAGAAGATGCTTTGACAGCATTATCTACTATATTAAATAGCATTGATTTGAAAAGTTCTAAATCAATGCAAAGTTTACATTCATCATAAGAGATTGCAAATTTCATATTATTCTTCTCAAAAATCGGTTTAAATACCAGCTCAAGCTGTGAAAATAATGAACTGGCAGTTACTTCGGTAAATTCTAAATTAGTTTCACCGACAGTAATTATCTCCATAAGTTTACCTGATAGGTTCTTAAGTCGTTTTGCCTCTTCGAATATTATTCCGCTGTATTCAGACAGTTCTTCAGGCGTAATATTTCTCTTAATTCTTATAATGTCAGCAAAGCCTAATATAGAAGTAAGAGGAGTCTTCATTTCGTGCGATAAATTGTTAATAAACTGCTTTCTGTTCTCGGCCGTTTCCTGTAATAATGTGACATTCTCTTCAACGGCATCTGCCATTATATTCATATTTTGTGCTAATTCCCCAAGCTCGTCATTCGTTTTTATGTTAAGACGTTTTGAATAATCACCATTTGCAATCAAATGTGTTGAGTTATTAAGATTAGACAATGGTCTTAGTAATAGTTTAACAAGAATTAGCAGTATAAATGCACACAGCAACGAAAGACATATACTAAGGAATTTAGCATAGTCTAATTGTGAGGAATACAAATCATAGATTTCTGTAATATCAGTTGCTGTAACGAATATAAATTCCTGTCGCTCTAATGATATATATGATGCAATTATAAGATAATGCGAATGACCACTTTTAACTATCTGTTTAGCGGTTAGGTTATCAGATGAAACAGATTTAATCAGCTCATCGCTTATATTAACATTGACATTATTGTACAGAACTTCGTAGGCAGTATTAAAAAGTGCGACAGAAGTTGTCTCCTTAGAAGATGAATTGTCAAATATTGATTTCAGCACATTTGAAATGTCCTTTGTAGAAAGTAAAACAGAGCCGTTTCTAAGTCGCTCGGCTATAATTCGGTTATTAATATTAGAAATCAGATATTCATGCTCGGATAAGGTACTTTGCGTCTGTCGTACCATTGACGATTTGAAATTATTTTTGAGTAAAAGGACACCAAGTGTACTTACAGCAAGCATTGCGGTAAGCAGAGTCCATAAGAAAATTTTCTGCCAGAGTTTCATAGTTTCTCCAATTCTGTCAAAATATTATATTAGTTTACATAATGTGTAGTAATCTGTTATAAATTAAATATTTGAGTTATTAGCAATATTATGCATTAGTATATCCGTCAGTAATTAACTCGACTTTTTGATGGGTAGTGTATCTACTACAACTTTTTCACTTGGATCAATCTCATCAAGAC